>NZ_JBIAXG010000004.1:0-43915 GCF_042896465.1 Streptomyces sp. NPDC001292 | reverse complement strand
CAAAGCACCGGTGGCGCCCTGCGGCCCGTTGGCACCCTGAGCCCCGGTGGCACCGGTGTCGCCCTGAGGGCCGGTTGCACCCGTGGCACCCTGCGATCCGGTGGCACCCTGGGGGCCGAGGGCACCCGCCACGCCCTGCGGCCCCATAGGCCCCGTGTCGCCCTGAGCCCCGGTGGCACCCGTCACGCCCTGGGGCCCGGCGGGCCCGATCGCACCCGTGTCACCCTGCGGGCCGGTGGCACCCGTCGCACCCGTCGTACCCTGCGGGCCGGTCGCACCCGTCGTACCCTGCGGGCCGGTCGCACCCGTCGTACCCTGCGGGCCGGTCGCACCCGTCGTACCCTGCGGGCCGGTCGCACCCGTAGCGCCCGTAGCGCCCTGAGGTCCGGTCGCCCCCGTTGCGCCCTGCGGGCCTTGGGGCCCGGGTTGCCCGCACGACGGAACGGTGCTCGAGACCCTGACGTAGCGGGCAGCCACCCAGCCCGAGCGGGTCGCGAGCCGGTACCAGATCGGGTTTCCGTCGACGCTCTCGCCCACCGTCTGGCACCAGACGCTGATCCGCGCGCCGCTGGGATACCTCCCCAACTCGGCTGACCTGGACGTCGGTTGGGCGCGGATGCTCAAGCTCGTCCTGGCCGTGACGGTCCCGGGAATCGCCGCCCCGAACACGTTCCGTTCGTGTGTGGCAGCGATCCCTGAGCGCGCCGTGTCCGTCAGCCCCGGAGCCGCTGCCGCCACCGGCCCTTGCAGCTCACATGCCAGGCCTAGGCTCACCGCTCCCAGGGCCAGCGACAGAAAGGTAAGCCTTCGCATCAAAAAACACCACGCCTTTCGCTCTTCGCCTGCGATGAAGGGAGACGTGAAGAGAAAAGCGCATATTCAGCCCATAACCCCGCTATGACACGAACAAAATCCCATGAGACAGTAAGCTTTTTTCAACCGGACTGGTTGCAGAGCGAGTTGGCCTACGGTCGGATTGCACCGGAGTCGGACGGACTCGCGGGTCAGATCGCGGGACCCGCGATCCGGGTGTAGGTGAGCCCGTTGCTGACGCCGGCGAGTGTGGTCACCGTGATGGTGACCGCTCCGGCGGCGCCCGCGGGCGCGACAGCCGTGATGCTGGTCGGGGAGAGCACGGTGAACGACGCGGGGACGCCGCCGAACTCCACGCCTGTCGTGGTGGTGAGGTTGGTGCCGGTCAGCGTGACGACGGCCCCCGCGTACGTCGGTCCCTGGTCGGGGGTCACGGAGGTGAGGGTGGGGGCGTCGAGGTAGACGTAGCTGAGAGGGTTGCTGGTGCCGCCAGGGGTGGTCACCGTGACCGCCGCGGCACCGGCCGCGTGAACAGGAGTCACCACGCTGATCTGAGTGGCGGAGACGACGGTGAACGATGCCGCCGCCGCGTCGAAGCGCACCGCCGTCGCATTGAGAAGTCCGGTGCCGGTCAGGGTCGCCGCGGCGCCGCCGGCCGAGGGTCCGGAGGGGGGCGCGATGTCGGTCAGCGACGGCACCGGGGCGTAGTAGAAGTACGCGCTGGGGTCGTCGGGGTTGCTGGTGCCGCCGGGCGTGGTCACCGTGACCGCCGCGGCACCGGCCGCGTGAGCGGGGGTCACCGCGATGATCCTGGTGGCGGAGAGGACGGTGAACGACGTCGCCGCGATTCCGTCGAAGAGCACCACCGTCGCCCCCGACAGGTTGGTACCCGTCAGCGTCACCGTAGTGCCGCCGGAGACTGGTCCCTGACTAGGTGTCAATCCGGATACGGTGGGGGCGGCGACGTAGGTGTACGTGACGGTCTGGGTGCTGGTGCCCTGGCTGGTGGTGACGGTCACGTTGACCGTACCGGTGCCGGACGGAGGCACCGCGGTGAGCTGTGTGCTGCTGAGCACGGTGAACGAGGTGGCGGCTCTGCCGCCGAACTGGACGGCTGTCGCACTGGTGAAGCCTGTTCCGGTCACGGTGACGGTGGTCCCGCCGGCGGACGGCCCCTGGTTGGGACTGATCGAGGAGACGGTGGGGGCGGCCATGGCTGTACTCCTTCACGCAACACTGCGGCGGATCTGTGTCAGACCGGTTCGGACCACGACGGCCAGTGGGGGGACACCCGTCCGAGCGGAGGAGGGGACTGCGTTCGGACGGGTGCGGTGTGCATCCCCGGTACGGGGCTGCTGGATCAGATCCCGGGGCCGGCGACGTAGGTGAAACCGCCGACGTCGGTGGCGGACCCGGCAGGGTTGGTGACCACGACATCGACGGCGCCGACCGTGCCGGGCGGGGTGACCGCCGACAAGGTGGTGGCGTTGATGACGGAGAACGGCGCTGCGGTGCCGGCGAAGGTGACCGAGCTGGTGGTGTCGAGGTTGGTGCCCGTGATGGTCACCGCCGTTCCGCCGGAGGCCGGACCCGAGGTCGGGTTGACGGTCGTGATCGTGGGGGCGTCGACGTAGGTGTAGGAGAGGCCGTTGTTGCTGCCACCCGCGGTCGTCACCGTCACCGCCACCGGCCCGGCCGCCGCGCCCGCCGGCACGACGACGCTGAGGGAGCTGTCGGAGTTCACCGTCGGGACGGCGGTGTTCCCGCCGAAGGACACGCTGGTCGCGGTCGACAGACCGGTGCCGTTGATGGTGATGGTGTTGCCGCCGGCCAGCGGCCCGGAACTGGTGCCCAGGGATGACTTGAACGGGGCGCCGACGTAGAAGAACGACACCGGGTTGCTCGTCCCGCCCGGGGTCGTCACGGTGACCCCGACCGTGCCCGCCCCCGAGGGGGAGACCGCGGTGACCTGGGTCGGTGAGACGTTGGTGACGCTCGTGGCGGGCTTGGTGCCGAACGTCACCGCGCTGGTGTTGGAGAGGTTGGTTCCGGTGATGGTCACCAGCGTGCCTCCGCCGGTGGAACCCTGATTCGGAGAGATGGGCATGGGACACTCCTTCGTCTCTGGTGGGGACATGCGAGGAACCAGCGGAATGGCCCGTCACCGTCCGCGCCGCCGCCGAGAAGCGGGACCGCCGTCGGCATACGAGCACCGCCGGCTTTTCGGGCTGCTTCAGGCGTGGAAGAACACGGCTCAGGAGTGCTACTGGGCCCGGAGGGAACGAATCGACTCTCGCCCCGGCACGCACGGCCGGACGCACAGCAGGCTGCGTCGTCTCCCTGGGCATGGAGAAAACCGGCAACAGCTGCCTGTCTCAACGTCCCTCTGGCACGGGGATGGGCAGCCCGCCGGTGTCGCACTCTCAGTGACCCACACGTCCGATCGGGTGACAAGAGGCCCTTCACCGCTATCACCCGTATGGAGTAATCCCTCCGTGGCCGGCTTCGAGGGCCACACCTCGCACGGGGGTGAGTCAGCGCCACCCGACCGAGTGCTGCCGGCCACCGCGCCGAGCGCCCGTGAGCAACTCGCTTGTCTCACAAGACAAGACGCCGTCAGGGCGCACGACCTAGGGAATCCCAGTAGGCGGTACGACGAGAGGGGGTGAAACCGTCACGCTCCCCTGTTGGAGTGACGCACTCGGAAACCCCTTGCCGGTGCGCCGCCCCGGCGGCTTGGATGTGAATATCCAACCGGTGGGCCGCCCATCCTCTCCGGGGGACGTGGCAGTCACTCCGCGTGCGGCTTCTCTTCGGAGGAGGTGCGTGGGTGCCGGCTTGCCACGATGGGCACCCCCGCAGAGGGATTTGGATCGGGTCAGCCGGTGCCGTCCAGGTACCGGCTGACCCGGTGGTATGCGTGGATTCCGAATGCGTGGATTCCGGATGAGCAGAGGGATCAGGAACTCTTGCAGGTGATGTTTCCGGGTGCGGGGGTGGAGTTGCCCGTGGCGGTGAAGCCGAAGGTGGCGGTGCCGTCGGCCACGAGGGTGCCGTCGTACGGCTGTTGCGTACCGTGACGGATCCACTGGTCCCGGTGTTCACTCGGTCCCAGAGGCTGCTGATGGACTGACCGGAGGCCAGGGTCATGCCGACGGTCCAGCCGTTGAGCGTGCTGGTGCCGTTGTTGCGGACCGGCACTTCACCCTGGAAGCCGCCGGGCCAGCTGTTGACGTTGCGGTACGCGGCGGTGCAGGTGCCGTTCGCGCCACCGCCGCCCGGGTCACCCCCCGTACCGCCGCCCTGGTCGCCTCCGTTGCCGCCTCCGCCGTCGGTCAGGCAGGGCCCGGCCGGCCCCGCCGCCACGCTCCCCGACCTGGCGGCCAGCCAGTCGACGTACGGGTTCTCCATGACGAACAGTCCGCGCCGCGCGACCGTCCCCAGGATTTCGTGGGTGGCCACCGGAAGGGAGTTCGGGTTGCCCGTGCAGGAGCCGAACGCGTCGCCCAGCCAGGGCTGCTCCGAGTAGCCGCTGCTCAGAGGCTGGGCGCCACTCTCGCTCGCCGACACCGTGCCGTGACGCCGGCAGGTCTCGCGGGCTTCTGGCCGCAGACGGACCTCTGCGCCAGCCGGCTGATCTCCGCCCGGCGGCACCGCCAGTCGGATTTCGCCGAGATGCGCGTACCGTTCAGCCTCTTGAGGGGATCCGGAAGCATGGAACCGGCCGTCGGGGAGCCCGGGTTGGGACCACGCGGTCCGCGCCGTCGTCTTCGCCGCCGGGTTGCGCCTGCGCGGCGGCGACGTGTCCGTCGGCGGCGCCCGCCTGTGCGGTGAGCGAGGGAGTGATCAGGCTCGCGGCGGCCAGCAGGTCCGCGGCGGCCCACAATCACCGTACACCTACGACGAAACCTCTCACGAGCCTTCACCGCACCGGACGGTGCAGCACCCCCGGCGAAGAATGACAGAGTGTCACAACAGGTGCACAAGGAAGGAACATGATGAAGCGGAAGTCCCCACCGTCGACGGAACCGAAGGCGGGGTCCACGCCGGAGGTCGCTGCGGTCCGTCTGCGTCTGCTCGCCGAGGCGAGCCGCGCACTGGCCTCGGGCCTCGACGCGGAGGAGGCGCTGCGCCGCCTGGCCCGGGTGGTGGTTCCGCATCTGGCCGACGCCTGCGTCGTCGACTTGGTCGAGGGGGCCGGGCTGCGTCGTCTCACCGTCACGGACCGGGACGCGGAGCGGGTGCTGCGGGTACTGCCCGGCGGGCTCCTGCCCGGGCCGGACGACTCGGCTGCCGCTTTGGCGAAGGTGCTGCGCGGCGCGGGCCCCATGGTGGTCACCGACTTCGCCATGCCCGATCCGCACGACTCCCTGCGCTCCGCCCAGTGGGCCCTTTACCGCATGCTGGGCGCCGAGACCGCGTTGATCGTGCCCATGGGCGTGCGGCGAGAGGCCCTCGGGGCGCTCACCTTCGTACGCCGTGCCCCGGCCGTTCCCTTCGACGAGCAGGAGCAGGCGCTCGCCGCCGACCTGGGACATCGCGCGGGCCTCGCGCTGGACAACGCGCGCCTGTACGCGCTGCAACAGCACACCGCGGAGCAGCTCCAGCTCTCCCTCCTGCCCGATCTGAGCGGGCTCGGGCACCTCCAGCTCGCCACCCGCTACGTGGCCGCCCGCGAGCGGGCCGAGGTCGGGGGCGACTGGTACGACGCCTTCCCGCTCCCCGACGGCTCGGTGATCCTCGCGATCGGGGACGTGGTCGGCCACGACCTGGCGGCCGCCGTCCGCATGGGGCAGCTGCGCAACATGCTGCGCGCGCTCGCCTACGACAGCGGGGACGACCCGGCCGGAGTGATGAACCGCCTGGACCGGGTCATGCAGGGCCTGACCAGCATTGAACTCGTCACAGCCGTCATCGCCCGGATCGAGACACCCGCCGACGGACCGTGGCGGCTGCTGCTGAGCAACGCCGGACACCTTCCGCCGTTGCTCGCCCAGCCCGACGGCCGCACTCTCCTGCTGGAGGACGGGCACGCCCCCGTCCTGGGAGTCGACCCCGCGCTCAAGCGCGAGACCGCGGCGGTCACCCTGCCTTCCGGAGGCACTCTGCTCTTCTACACCGACGGCCTCATCGAACGCCCCGGTGAGGACATCGGCCGCGGCCTCACCCGGCTGCGCCAGCACGCGGCCGGGCTGGCCCGTGAACCGCTGGCGGTCTTCCGGGACGAACTGCTCACCCGGTTGAGTGACGACCAGCACGACGACATCGCCGTCCTGGCCCTCCGTGTCCCCTGACCTCCGGGCGGCTTTGGCACAGAGAAGCGAAAGGTCAGTTGGAGTCGTCGAAGTGTTCGCATACGACATTCTTCGAGCAATGCACGACAGTGTTGAAGACCTCCACTCGAACGCCCGGGACGCGCGCCTACGGTGCGATCACCGGACGGCCGGCGCCGTCCGGACTCAGCCGGCGATCAAGGGGAGGCACCGTGGCGAGTGAGGTCTAGCCCTTTCCGTGCCCCGGGCCGACGTGCGCCCATGATGTGAAAACTTCTTCAAGTCACCACATCGGCATGATCCCAATTCGTGGTTGCACGCGGCCCGGGGCAAGAAGGATCTGCTCCGCAGACGCACACCGTCATGCCACCGGACGCGCGGGGCCGCAGCAAGGAGTGAGCGGCGCGAGCGCGGGCGCCCCGGGCGGACGGCAGATGTCGCCGAGTCCTGCCTCAACCCCGCTCAACGGCGCCGTGTCGGCGGCTGCGGGCCGAACGCGGCGCTCTTCAGCGAACGCCGCATGGTCAGCACCATCGGGCGCTCCACGAACCGGTGCACGAGATAGGACAGTACGACCAGGGCGGCGACCGTGACGCCGACCAGGAGCAAGGGGTCGACCCGGTCGCCGAAGTGGTGTGCGACGGTCATTCCGAGCGTGTCGTGCAACAGGTACAGCGGGAAGGTCATCGTGCCCATGACGGTCAGCCCGCGCCAGCGGAGCCGGCGGGTCCAGCCGAGCGCGATGGCGCCGATCATCAGGAAGAAGACGGTGACCGCCAGAACCAGCCAGCCGCGCCACGGCGACCAGGTCTCCCAGTTGTTGCGGCCACCGGTGGGTGCCAGCAGGAAGTGCAGCGCCAGCAGCCATGACATGGCGACGATTCCCCACAGCAGAGGTGTGGGCCGGTACCGGTACATGAGGTAGAACGCCATGCCCGCGATGAAGTACGGGGCCGACGTCGGGTTCACCACGAGCGTGAGCAGCGGGATGTGGGCGGCGGGCGCGAGTACGGCGGCCACCGTCCACAACCCGCAGAAGATCACCACGCGCTGGTAGCTGAGGCCCTTCCACACCACGACCGCGAACGTCAGGTAGAAGCAGAGCTCCGGCCAGAGGGTCCAGTAGACCGGGTCCAGGTTGGACACACCGAGCGGGGTCTGCAGCATCGTGAAGTTCGCGAGCAGGACTCGCGGGTGGGGGTGTCCGAAGGGCGTGTCGGCGAGGTAGATGACGCAGGCCGACACCACGATCGCGATCCAGTACATCGGGTACAGGCGGGTGACGCGGGAGATGAAGAAGTCACGCGGTGTGCGTCCCCACGCGCTCATGCAGATGACAAAGCCGCTGATCAGGAAGAACAGGTCGACTCCGAGCCGCCCGAAGGCGAAATAACTGTGCAGCTCCGGGAAGACGCTCTGGTACGGGCGTCCCCAGATGACCTTCATCGCCCCGGGGGTCTGGCCGACGAAGTGGAAGAGCACCACCGACAGCGCCGCCAGGAACCGCAGCCCGTCCAACGCGGCGAGCCGGTCTCTTCCGGTGCCCTTCCCGGCGACGATCAGCCGTGCCGCAGGCGGCGCCTGCGGCACCAGCACTTCCTCTGTGACCGCCCCCTCGTTCCTCGGTCGCGTGGCCACACCGGCCGATGCCCTGCGATCCGTCTGGGTCATATCTCCCGTTCCAGAGTCGTCCTTAACCGAAAGGGCCCTGGAATCCGGATCACGTGCCCGACGGGCGGATGACGATTTCGCCGAGTTTGTACTCATTCCGCTGCGGGGGCGAGTGCCGGCACCGCCCTGGCCCACAGAGGGGCCTACCCGATGTCTCCGATGAGATACGGGGCCGCGGGGGTGACACAAACCGCATACAGGAGCGACATCTCACCCTTGGTCACAGGACGCAGCCGCCTGGTCCGCGGACGAGTCAGCCCCATGACGGCCGGAGATCTGAGCGGGACATCCGGCTGCCTTCCGAACGAGGATGGGGAGAGGAGCCGAGTCATGGCATGGATGCTGGCCGATGGTGATGACGTGGTCGTGCACGTGACGTTGCGCGAGCGGGCAGCCTCGCGCCACGGCGACGTGCGGGTGCCGCTGACGGCGGTCCGCCGGGTGACGGTCGAACCCGACTGGTGGCGCGCCCTGCGCGGAGTCCCACTGCGCGGCGTCTCGGTTCCCGGCGCCCGGTACATTGGCACGCGCCGCCACCACGCCGGGGTGGACTTCGTAGTCATACGGCCCGGCGAACCCGTCGTGTGCGTCGAGCTCCGGTCGTCCGCGTCCTTCCAGCTCCTCGCCGTCTCCGTGCCGACGCGCGCAGAGGCCAGAACCACGGCTCGGTCGCTCGTCCGGGCCGCTCCGAGGCTCGACACGTCCACGCCGTGCCGACAGCCGCTCCCGGTACCTGAGGAGGACTCTGCCTCGTGACGTCCTGCAGCTCGCCGACACCCCTGGTTCCTCCGTGCACGACGCGTGAGCAGACCGCTCGGCATCGGAGCGGTCGTTTCCCGTGCCCGACTGTGCACGCCACCGTGCGATCGGCGTGTGCACCGGCCGTCGTACGAGCGCGTGACCAACTACGCGCCAACCGTCCTGGCCCCCTGTTACGACGCCTTCCACCACCTCGACCACACGCATGGCGTCACCTCGATGCACCCTCTGCCCGCACCGACCGCCGAGGAACAGACCTGGCCCGTCGGCGCCCGACGGCGGCAGCACAGCCGGGCCGGCAGAGGCCGCTGCGCGCGTGGAAGCTGCCGCCGTGCGCCGGGTACTCGGGCACCGTCCGATGCTGCTTGGACACACAGGTCCGGGCACGCCCAGGATGGCGCACGGAGGTGGCCATGGCCCAGCACCTCGCAGAGATCATGACGACGGACCCGGTGACGGTGACGGAGCGGACACCCCTCACCGAGGTGGCGCGGCGGCCGATGCGGGAACGGCACATCGGTGATGTCGTCGCCGAGTCGGGCCGCGTTCTCGGCCTGGTCACCGATCGTGACCTGGTGGTACGCGCCGTCGCCGAGCATCGCGATCCCGCCACCGATCCGGTCGACGAGGTGTGCGGCCACGATCTGGGTCACCTGCTCCTCGCAGGACCCGCTCGACCGGGCGGTCCGGCTGATCCCCGAACACGCGGTGCGGCGGCTTCCCGCGGTGGACGGCGGCCGACTGGTCGGCGCCCTCGGTCCGGGCGACCCGGCCGTCGAACGCGCCCCGGACTCCGCACTCGCCGACATCAGCGCCGCTGAGCCCAGAGAGTGACGACCGAACCCGGGCGAGGAGGCGGAGAATGGAGCACGGCGGCCATGGTCGGTGACATCGGCGACGAACTACGAGCACGGCGTCAGGGCGAGAACGGCCACTGCGCGATGCCGCACACCGCCGACACCCGCCTGCGGGCCTGGGGCACCACCCGTGAACACTGCCTCGCGGAGGCCGTGCGCGCCATGGTGGAGGCCTTTGCCGACGTGTCGGAGGCACACCCCAGCGCCGTGGAACGGGTCCGTCTCGCCCCCGGTGGCGACGAGGACCTGCTGGTCGCGCTGTTGGACGAGGTGGTCTTCCGGTTGGAGGTGACGGGCCGTGTCCCGGTCGACGTGGAAGCGGAGCCCTCCGACGGCGGGCTGGAGGTACGCCTGTCGCTCGCCGATCTCACGGACGTAACCGTCACCGGCGCTGCTCCCAAGGGTGTCTCCTGGCAGGAGTTGCACATCGGCCCGGACGCGTACGGATGGTCCTGCACGGTGATCGTGGACGTGTGACCGCCGAATGCCCCAGAGGTACCGGAGTCGCTGAAGACAATGAAGGTCACCGCCCCCAAAGGCCGGAGAGCCCCGGACTCATCCCTTCACCACCCCGAGCGGAACCAGCCGAGCCACCTTCCGGCACAGCCCCGCGCCCTCGCTCGCCGCCACCACGGCGTCGACGTCCTTGTACGCCTCCGGCGTCTCCTCCGTCAGGCCGCGCCAGGACTTCGGACGCGCGGCGATGCCTGCCCGGCGCAGCCGCGCCCGCAGCTGGCTGCCGGTGATGGAGCGTGCAGCCTGATGGCGGCTCATGGTGCGGCCGGCACCGTGGCAGGTGGAGTGGAAGGCATCGCCCCCGGACACGCCGGCCAGCACGTACGACGCCGTGCCGAGGGTGCCGGGGATCAGCACTGGCTGCCCAAACTCACGTATGTCTTCGGGCAGTTCGGGATGCCCGGGCGGGAAGGAGCGGGTGGCGCCCTTGCGGTGCACGCACAGCCGCCGCTGTTCACCGTCCACAGTGTGGGTCTCGATTTTGGCGAGGTTGTGGGAGACGTCGTATACCAGCGACAGCCTGGCACCCGCGGCGTACCGGAACACGCCGCGCGCCGCGTCGGACAGCAACTGCCGATTCGCCCGGCCGTAGTTGGCGGCCGCGGCCATGGCACCGAGATAGGCCTGTCCCTCGGGCGAGGCCACCGGAGTGCAGGCCAGCTGCCGGTCGGGCACGGTGATGCCGTAGCGGGTCATGGCCCGGTCCATGAGCCGCACGTGGTCGGTGCAGATCTGGTGTCCCAGCCCGCGCGACCCGCAGTGGATCATCACGCACACCTGGCCGGGACCGATCCCGAAGGCGGCCGCCGCCGGGCCGTCGTACACCTCGGCGACCTGCTGCACCTCGAGGAAGTGGTTGGCGGAGCCAAGGCTGCCCACCTGGGCGAGGCCCCGCTCCCGGGCCCGCTGCCCGACCTGGGTCACGTCCGCGTCGGCGACCGCGCCAGCGTCCTCGCAGCGCAGCAGGTCGCGTTCCTCTCCATGACCTTGTTCCACGGCGTAGCGGGAGCCGCCGGCCAGCAGCCGCTCCAGCTCTCGCGGGTCACGGAGGTGCCACACGCCCCCAGGCCCGGCCCCGCGCGGGATCGCCCGGTCCAGGCCGTCCATGACGGCCGGCAGCGCGGGTCGGATCTCCTCACGGTCGCAGTCGGCGGCCAGCAGCCGCACCCCGCAGGAGATGTCGAAGCCGACACCGCCCGGCGAGACGACCCCGCCGGCGTCCACGTCGGTGGCCGCGACCCCGCCGATGGGGAAGCCGTACCCCCAGTGGATGTCCGGCATGGCGTACGAGGCGACGACGATGCCGGGAAGCGAGGCCACGTGCACGACCTGCTCCAGCGACTGCTCGGCGTCCGCGAGCAGTTCCCCGGACGCGAACACGACCCCGGGAACCCGCATGCCACCGTGTGGCTCGATGCGGTAGCGGAAGGGACGTTCCTCGACCAACTCCATGGCGACCTCCGCGCGAACCCGGCGCGCCCGGGGATCACTGCCCGTGCAGTGTGGCGACCACCTCGTCGTCCGTCTCCTACGTCGTAGGCCTCGTCACGCATCAGGTCGGCCGCCCTCGGCGAGCGGGTCGATGACGATGGCGGTGCCTCCGCGTCCAGATCGCGGAGCCCGAAGTGGAGGGCGCCGGGCAGGTGGGCCTGCTCAACTTTACCGGCATCGCCGCACCTCCTTCGGTGCGCGTCACCGGGGCCGGTGCCGGTCGGCGGCGTCCTCGTCCGCGGTCGCCGGGTACCCGACCGTATGCCGCACGACACGTGCGTCCGAATGGCCACCAGGACCGCGGCACCCGGCTCGTCTCGCGCATGCGAGGTGTGAGGACGGGCAGGTCGGACGGCACCGCGCCCCACAGCGGTTCCGAGTGGCTCCGGGAGCCGCAGGGGCCCGGAGACGTAGAGCAGCAGAACTCGTGGGAAGACGGATCCTGGCCTCACCGGGCGCAGCCGACGTCCAGCACTTCGATCACGTCGCCGTGGACCGTGTAGACGAGCCAGCACCACTCGCCGAACGCCGCGGCCACGTCCGGGGCCTGGGTTTTCGCGTCCTTGCTGACCGCGTCGATGAGCGTGATGATCTCCTGGTGCATCTCGTCCGGCACGCCGAAGAGCACGTTGGCGGCCCGTTGGATCAGTTCGACTCGCATGGCGCCCTCGCAGACGGGCTGGAACAGCAGAGGCGACGAAGCGTCGCAAACCGGCCCACTCGATGACCGAACAGAGTCCCTCACGACCACCTTAGATCCACCGTCTCCCCGTGCCTACACCGCCGCGATCTTCGTGCACCTACCTGCCAACCGTCGGGCCGGGCCGCCGGCCTCGGGACCGGATCGACTGACCGTCGCCGCAGCACTTCACGCCTACCGGTCCGCATGAGCCGATTTGCTCTGCGCCCGTGACGTGGGGCAGCGGCATCTTCGTGTCCACACCTCGCTGTGCTGGCAGATCGGCCGTCGCACGGCAGGTGGGAGGGCCGCGCCCAGAGCGGGCAGCCGTGCGACGGCTTCGCGGCACGCGCGCCGGGCGGTGTCAGGAAGTGACCTCGCGCCGATGGCACTGACGCTGCGTACAGGCTCTTCAACGTCTCCGTCGGCAGCCAGGCCGCACGCCCGGATGGCGTAGGTGAGAGCGCCGGACAGCAGGGACGACGGGAAGCTGGAGGTGGCCGTGGCCGATTCTGAAGAGGCGCCCGGTCCAGGAACCCGGCACACCGTGGAGAGGCGAGCGATGACGACTGCCAAGGACATCATGACCCCTGGCGCCCAGTGGATTCCCCTCACCGAGACACTGGACCGCGCAGCGCAGATGATGCGGGACCACGAGGTCGGTGCGCTGCCGGTCAGCGATCCGGCCAACGGCGACCGGATGTGCGGCATCGTCACCGACCGCGACATCGTGGTCAAATGCGTCGCCGCGGGCCACGACCCCGCGCGGGTGACCTGCGGTGACCTGTGCGAGGGCACGCCGCGCTGGATCGACGCCGGCTCCGACATCTCCGACGTCCTGCGGGAGATGGAGAGCCACCGGATCAAGCGCCTCCCGGTGATCGAGAACAAACGCATGATCGGCATGATCAGCGAGGCGGACATGGCCCGTCACCTCACCGACGACCAGCTCGCCGAGTTCGTCCAGCGGGTGTACGCGCGCTGATCCGAGTGTCGCGCCGCCGTCCCTTGCCATCGCGCCGGCGGCGGCAGGAGGGGGGACGTCGCTGGACGGGTTCGTGGCCGGGCCGAACCATGCGATGGACTGGATGACGGGGATCCCGTCCCGGCCCGGACTGATCGAGGAGTACGCGAAGACGACGGGCGCCGTGCTCGGCGGCGGGGACGGATTCGACGTCCACCCCGACGTCAGCGGCATCTACGGCGCGTGGCAGGGACCTGTGTTCGTCCTCACCCACCACCCCGAGGACGCGCAACCCGCAACCGGCGTGACATTCCCGAGGGTCCTCAGCGCTTGAGGAATGCCTCCACCTCATCGCGGTGGGGCAGCGACGGCTGGGCGCCGGGGCGGGTGGTGCTGAGTGCCGCCGCGGCGCAGGCCCAGCGGGCGGCCTGTTCCAGGGTGCGGCCCTCGGCCAGGGCGACGGCGAGCGCACCGCAGAAGCAGTCACCGGCCGCCGTGGTGTCGACCGGCTGAACCGCGAAGGCCGGGATGTGCAGCCGCGCGGTGCCCTCCAGGAGCAGCAAGCCGTCACCGCCGAGGGTGACGACTACCGCGCCCGCCCCGCTCAGTTTGCCCGCGGCGGCGGCGACCTCGTCGATGGTGTCCGGTACCGGGGTGCCGGTGAGAGCGGCCAGTTCGGTGCGGTTGGGGACCAGCACGTCGACGTGGCGGGGCGGGACGACGCCCTCGACGGCGGGGGCCGGGTTGTGCACGACGATGCCTCCGGCCAGTTCGGCGGCCGCGTGGTTGGCCTCGTCGGGGACCTCCTGCTGGAGGACGGTGACCTTGGCCCGGTTCAGCACGTCGGCGGCGGCCCGGCAGTCGGCCGCGGTCAGGCGGGAGTTGGCGCCGGGGCTGACGATGATGGAGTTCTCGCCCGACGGGTTGACGGCGATCAGCGCGCGCCCGGTGGGCACCCCCGGGGTGCGGGCCAGGTGTGCGGTGTCCACGCCCTCTGCGCGCACCGCCGCGGCCATCACGCCGGCCGCGTCGTCCTCGCCGACCCGGCCGATCAGGGCGACCTGTCCGCCGAGCCGGGCCGCGGCGACCGCCTGGTTGGCCCCCTTGCCGCCGGGGTGCTCGACGATGTCCCCGCCGAGGACGGTCTCCCCCGGCACCGGGTGCCGGGGAACGGGTGTGACGAGATCGAGGTTGAGGCTTCCGACGACTGCGATCACTGGTGTTCCTCTGAGGTTCTGCTGCCGGGGATGATCGTGGGCGCGGCGGCGCGGGGAGCGCTGGAGGCACGTACGACGAGTTCGGGTGAGAGGCGTACGGACCGGTACGCCTCGGCTCCCCCGCCGGCGAGCCGCTGGTCGAGGAGCCGGAGCGCCTCGGCCGCCACTTGGGCGGCCGGCTGGCGGACCGTGGTCAGGTTCGGTTCGGCGAGGCTCGCCATGGGGATGTCGTCGAAGCCGGTGACGGCGACCTCGCCGGGCACGTCGACGCCGAGTTGTCCAAGGCGCTGCACCGCTCCGACCGCGATGAGGTCGTTGGCGCAGATGACGGCGTCCGGGCGGGCCGGCCAGATCCGCTCGACCGCGGCCCGCCCCCACTCCACGGAGAAGTCGCCGAGTTCGGTGCGGTCGGGAGCCGGCGGGTCCAGGGCGGCCACGCCCGCCTCGTAGGCCATGCGCCGCTCGACGGCCGTCGAGGCGGTCCCGGCGGCGCCGAGGAAGCAGAAGCGGCGGCGCCCGGTGCGGGCCAGGTGCTCCAGGACGAGGGCCATGCCGGCGGCGTTGTCGACGGCCACCGAGTCGGCGATCCCGGGACCGCAGGAGCGGTCCAGCAGGACCAGCGGCACCCGGCCCGCTGCGAGTTCGACGGCGTCGCGGCTGTGCGTCTCGTCGACGGGGATGACCAGCAGCGCGTCCACCTGCCGGTCCAGCAGGGCGGTGATCCGGGCCGCCTCGGTCCGCGGGTCGTCGTCGCAGTCGGCGAGCAGCAGGGCGCGGCCCCCGGCGTGCAGGGCGTGCTCCACCTCACGTACGAGGGAGGGGAAGAAGGGGTTCGTGATCTGCGGCAGCACCAGGCCGATGGTGCCGGTGGAGCGGCTGCGCAGGGCGCGGGCGACCTGGTTGGGGCGGTAGCCGAGGCTTGCGGCCGCGGCCCGCACACGGCGTGCCGTCTCCGCTCCCACCGGGCGGGTGCCGGCCAGCACCCGGGACACCGTGGCGACGGAGCAGCCCGACGCTCGAGCCACGTCACGCAATGTCACCTCGGTCACCGCACTCCGCCCCCTTCTGTCGGTCGGTTCCCTGGTCGGCACTTGGGCCTCCAGCACCGACCGGCACCGATGCCGGAGAACGTTATCACCCGCCTCATTCGCCCCGGGCTCCCGCCGAACAGGGAGCGGTGAGAGAAAGATGTAACAGCCATTGACACATCGGTGAGGAATGGGCGAATGTTCGGGAGAACGTTTTCCCTGACGTCTCCCCAGGCGCCGGATTACTCGGCGCCCTCCGGCCGCGTCCGCCCCTGGGCGTCCCCGGAGATCGGTTTCACCAAAGGTAAGCGAGCAAAGGGGCTCTCCGTTGGCCAGAAAGATCATCCTCGACTGCGACCCGGGGCACGACGACGCCATCGCCATGCTTCTGGCGCACGGCAATCCCGAGATCGAGCTCGTCGCCGTCACCACCGTGGTCGGGAACCAGACGCTGGAGAAGGTGACCCGCAACGCCCTGTCCGTGGCCCGCATCGCCGGGATCACCGGAGTGCCCTTCGCCGCGGGTTGCCCCAGGCCTCTGGTGCGCGCCATCGAGACGGCGCCGGACATCCACGGCGAGTCCGGGCTCGACGGACCCGTGCTGCCCGAGCCGACCCTGGAGCTGGACCGCCGCCACGCGGTCGACCTGATCATCGACACGGTCATGTCGCACGAGCCTGGCGAGATCACCATCGTGCCGACCGCCGGTCTGACCAACATCGCCATGGCGGTCCGCAAGGAGCCTCGCATCGCCTCCCGCGTCCGCGAGGTCGTCCTGATGGGCGGCGGCTACCACGAGGGCAACTGGAGCGCGGTCGCCGAGTTCAACATCAAGATCGACCCCGAGGCCGCCCACATCGTCTTCAACGAGAGCTGGCCGGTCACCATGGTCGGTCTCGACCTCACGCACCAGGCGCTCGCGACGCCCGCCGTCACCGAGAAGATCGCCGCGGTCGGCACCGCGCCCGCCAAGTTCGTCCTGGAACTGCTGGACTTCTTCGGCGCGATGTACGAGCAGGCCCAGGGCTTCGAGTTCCCGCCCGTGCACGACCCCTGCGCGGTCGCGTACGTCATCGACCCGGAGGTCATGACGGTGCGCAAGGCCCCCGTGGACATCGAGCTCACCGGCACCCTGACCCTCGGCATGACCGTGGCGGACTTCCGGGCGCCCGCCCCGGACGACTGCCACACCCAGGTCGCGGTGAAGCTCGACCACGAGCGGTTCTGGAACCTGGTGGTGGACGCCCTCGAGCGGATCGGTGACGTCGAGGCATGACCGTTCCCAGCGTTTCCACAACCGACAGACCGCCGAGCTCGGGGCAGGGCTCCCCCGTCCGGATCGGTGTGCTGCTGACCGCGCTGCTCGCCGCGTGCGTGGCCTTCCAGCTCAACGCCAGCATGATCAGCCCGGCGCTGAAGAGCATGGAGGGCGCCCTCCACGCCACCTCCGCCGAGATCGGGCTCACCCAGACCGCGTTCTTCACCTCCGCGGCCCTGTTCTCGCTGTTCCTGCCGCGGCTGGGCGATGTCGTCGGCCGCCGCAAGGTCCTCACCGGCATGCTGGCCCTGATGGCCGTCGGATGTGTCGTCGCCGCGTTCGCGCACAACGTCCCGGTCCTGTTCGCCGGGCGCGTCATCCAGGGCGTGTCCGGCCCGGTCGTCCCGCTGTGTCTGATCATGCTGCGGGAGGAAGTGACCGAGCCCAAGCGCTACGGCACCCTGCTCGGCGTGATCACCGCCTTCAACGGCGGAGTCGCCGGCGTCGACTCCCTCGCGGGCGGCTACCTCTCCGACCACCACGGGTTCCAGTCGGTCTTCTGGGCGATGGCCGTCGTCGCGGCGGTCGCCACGGTCATGGTCGCCCTGATGAGCCGCGAGTCCAGGGCGCCGGTCGCCGAGCGCATGGACTGGCCCGGCGTCGTGCTCCTCGTGGTCTCGGTCGGCTCGCTGCTCATCGCGCTGAACGAGGCCGGAAAGCTCGCCGCGGCCAACTGGCCGCTGATCGCCCTGCTCGTCGTCGTCGCCGCGGCCGCCTTCGCGCTGTTCTGGCGCACCGAGGACCGCAGCGGGCATCCGCTGGTCGCCACGCACCATCTGCGGCAGCGCTCCACGTGGGCGCTCCTGCTGACCACGGTGCTCACCATGACGGGCGTGTTCGCCGTCATGAACGGGCTGATCCCGGCGTTCGCCGAGGACGCGCGGGCCGGACTGGGGATGTCCGCACAGCAGTCCGCGTGGTGGACCCTCACGCCCTACGCCCTGGCCGGACTGGCCATGGGTCCGATCGCGGGCCGGCTGGCCGCCACCTTCGGATACGGCCGGATCCTGCGCATCGGCCTCATCGGGGCCGCGGCGACCGTCCTCCTGATGATCCTCACGCTGCACGGCCATTCGCGCGCTCTGCTGCTGACGGCGTCCATCCTGGTGGGGATCACCTATGCCGGGATCGGGAACATCGTGCTCAACGGGCTCGGCATCGTGCTGTCCCCGCGTGAGAACCCCGGGTTCCTGCCCGGTCTGAACGCGGGTGCGTTCAACCTCGGCGCCGGTCTGAGCTTCGCGGTGCTGTACGCGGTCAAGACCGCGGCCGCCCCCGCGGACCCGGCGTCGACCGGCGACTACACCACCGCCATGATCACGGGTGCGGTCATCATGGCCGTCGCCGTCGTGACCTCGTTCCTCATCCCCAAACCGGTGGCTGCGGAAACGCGTTGAGCCCGGAGGCCCCGTCAGGAGTTCACTCCCGACGGGGCCGGGCCACGTCGGCCGGCAGAAGGTTCAAGCCGGTCAGGAGATGTCGGCCAGCATCAGTGCCGAGTCCGCGTGCAGTGTGACGCGCACCGGTGTGAAGGTGGTGGCGTCCACCGAAGACTCGCCGGTACCGGGATTGCGGGCATAGCGCGGATGAGCGCCTGCGCTGATCTGCCAGCGTATGCGGTGACCGGCGGCGAAGCGGTGGGCGGTGGCGTTCATGGGCACGGTGACCTGCGCGGGCGCCTGCCCGGCCGGCCTCGTCCGGCCCAGCCCGTCACAGACGTTGACCGAGCGGCCCTGTGTGTCCACGTCGCACAGGCGGGTGAAGACGTCCGCGTGGCCGGTGTTCGTGGAGATGCTCAGCCGGGCGGAGACCGGGCCGAGGACGTCCACGGGTTCGGTCAGCGGCGGGCCGGTGAACGTCAGGACGTCGTCCCGGGCTTCCAGGCCGCTGTTGTCGCGAGGACCGGCGCCGCGGGAGAGCAGCGGGCCGCCGAGGGACGGGGTGGGGTCGGCCGGGTCGTAGCGGAACGACGCCAGCGGTCCGCAGTCCGTGGGGGCCTGTCGGGTGAGATGCCCGTCCGGGGTAGGGAACCACGCGGTGGCGGCCGGGTCTATCGGCCAGTCGTCGAGGTCGCGCCAGGCGTCTTCGCCGCCGATGTGCACGCGCACCGCGGTGGGGCGCAGACCGGCGGGATCGGCGCACAGGTGGGCGCGCAGCCAGACGAGGCTCTCGGCGAACACCTCGGGCCACCCCTGCTGCAGTGCGGAGGTATGGGTCCAGGGGCCGACGAGCAGGGCGGTCCGGCAGCCGGCCCGGCGCAGCCGGCCGTACTGTTCGAAGGTCTGGTCGGCCAGCGCGTCGTGCCATCCGGTGATCAGGCCGGTCGGCACGCTCAGCCGGTCCGCCGCTGCGGCCAGCGACGCGCCGCGCCAGTACGCGTCGTCGGCGTCCGGGTGCGTCATCACGTCGTCCAGCCAGGGTACTTCGCCCCCGAGAGCGGACACGTACGCCCCGCGCAGCGGCTGCGCGAAGGTGACGTCGCGCAGCCGGCGCTGCAGGCGCAGCGTCGCCCTCAGAAACGGTGCCATGCCCTGGTGCTGATATGTCATGCCCGCGCCGACGGCGAGGACGTTCTCCAGGCGGAGTGCGCCGTCCGTGTGGAACAGGGCGTGGGGATCGTGCAGGCCGACCTGCACCACCATCGCCTTCAGCTCCGGCGGCGGCTCCAGGGCGAGAGCCCACTGCACGTAGCCCAGGTAACTGGGGCCTACGGTGCCCAGCGTTCCGTTGAACCAGGGCTGCTCGCGCAGCCAGGACACCGTGGCCCGGCCGTCCCCCGCCTCGTTGCGCCACAGATCGAACTCACCGCCTGAACCGCCGGTGCCGCGGCAGCTCTGCAGAACGACGTGGAAGCCCTGTTCGGCGAAGAGCATGCCGTACATGGGGGACCAGGGCAGGCCCCTGCCGTAGGGCGAGCGCACCAGGAGGGTGGGGAAATCGCCCTGTGCGCGCGGGAAGTAGTGGTCGGTGATCAACGGGCTGCCGTCCGCGGCCGGAACCACCAGCCCCGGCTCCCACCCGGCCTCGTGCCGTTTGTGCGGGAGCCCGCGCCAAGTCGCCCTCATCAGCCGTGAGACCAGTGGCGGCTTTCCGGAAGGCGGTGCCCAGGCCGGCGCCGGCGCAGGACCGTGTGTGCGTGATGCCATCATTTCCCTCCCTCTTTTCCGTACAGCGTACGAGAATAGGGGGTGCTTGGATGATGACACCCACAAGGGCCGTGTCGCGTGCGAGGAAAGGAGCACGAAGTACGTGTCCCGAGACGGAGAGACCGGCGCGACGGGCGTCGACCCCGAACAGCTCTGGCTGGGGCGCCCCCGGACCCGCAGGGGTCGCAGACCCGCCTACAGCCGTGAGGCGATCACGGCGGCAGCCGTCGACCTGGCGGATGCGGAAGGGCTCGAAGCGGTCACCATGCGCCAGGTCGCCGCACGGGTCGGAGCCGGCGTCATGTCGCTCTACGGCTACGCCCCCGACAAGCAGACGCTGCTGGAACTGATGGTCGACCACGTCAGTGGCGAACTGCCGACCACGATCGCGCCCACCGGAGACTGGCGCGCCGACGTCAAGGCCATCGCCCACCTCCAGCGCGCCCTGATGCTGCGGCATCCCTGGCTGCCCGCCGCCCTGTCCACCCGCCGCACCCCCGGCCCCCACACGCTGGCCTTCATAGAACACGCGCTCGCCGCCCTGCGGCCCACCGGGCTGGACGGCGCGGCGAGGCTGGAGGTCTTCGCTCAGCTCACCGCGTTCGTGGTCGGTCACGTCACCCACGAGATCGCCCAGGCCTCGGCCTCACAGGCGCCCGGCCGAGCCGCGGCCGAAGCCCGCTACCTCGCCACCGTCGCCGCGGACGGCCGGCATCCCGAACTCGCCGCCGCCCTCTCCGCCCCGGGGCGTCCCCTCACCCCGGAAGCCACGTTCACCCGGTTCCTCAACCGCCTGATCGACGGCCTCGGAACCGACTGACCACGTCGGCACCCTGCGGCATCGCGATCGGCGAGGCCGGCTACTTCTCCGCGGTCGGTGACTACGAGCCCGGCGACACCCCGGGCATACCGCTGCGCCCCGCCCTCCCCGAGGATCTGGAGGGACCTGCGAGGCAGCTCCACGACGCGGCCCGCGCAGCGGGGGCCGAGCGCGTCGCTGTGGCTCTCACCCACCTCTTCGGCAGCGCGACGTGCGGTGAGTGCGGGGCCGAGTTCTCGGTCGCCGAGCGAGTGGCTGACGAGCACTGACGCAGCTCGTCAAGGGCCACTGCTCATGCGCTGCCCCTGCGCGGCTCGGCGAGAAGACGTTCACCGAGCCGCACGGCGCGTGGTTCAGCAGCTCTGCCACAGGCGGGTCATCACCCGGACGCCGAAGCGCAGGCCTTCGAGGGGGACTCGTTCGTCCACGCCGTGGAAGAGGCGGCCGTAGTCGAGGTCGTGGGGCAGTTTCAGGCCCTTGAATCCGAAGCAGCGGATGCCGAGCTTCGTGAAGGCCTTCGCGTCGGTGCCGCCCGGGTTGCAGTACGGCACCGGATGGCCGCCGGGGTCCTCGGCGCGTACGGCCGCGCACATCGCGCCCACGAGGGGGCCGTCGAAGGAGGTCTCCATGGCGACGTCGTGGTTGACCCACTGCCGGGTGACCGACGGCAGGAGCAACGCGTCGATGGTGTCGACGAGTTCCTGCTCGTGGCCGGGAAGGAAGCGGCCGTCGACGCGGGCGGCGGCCCGGCCCGGGATCACGTTCGTCTGGTAGCCGGCCGAGAGCATGGTGGGGTTGGCGGAGTTGCGCAACACCACCTGCATGAAGCCGGCGACCGGACCGAGCTTGGCGAGTTCCGTGTCGAGGTCCTCGGCGTCGAAGTCGATGTCGACGCCCTGGAGCCGTGCGGCCTCGGCGAGCAGCGCGCGCACCGGTTCGATCAGGCGGATCGGGAAGGTGTGGCGGCCGATGCGGGTAAGCGACTCGGCCAGGTCGGTGACCGCGTTCTCGTCGTTGGGCGAGGAGCCGTGGCCCGCGCGGCCGGTGGCCGTCAGTTCCATCCAGGCCATGCCGCGCTGGGCGTTCTCGATCGGGTACAGCCGCCGGGTGTCGTCGAGGGCGTAGCTGAACCCGCCGCCCTCGCCGATCGCCTCGGTGACGCCGGCGAACAGCTCGGGCCGGTGCTCGACCAGCCAGTGCGCGCCGTACCGGCCGCCCGCCTCCTCGTCGGCGAGGAAGGCCAGGACGATGTCGCGGGCCGGCCGGGTGCCGGTGCGGGCGAATTGCCGGGCGGTGGCCAGCATGACCGCCACCGTGTCCTTCATGTCGATGGCGCCCCGGCCCCACAGGTAGCCGTCGCGTATCTCGCCGGAGAACGGCGGGACCTGCCACTCGTCCGGGTCGGCCGGTACGACGTCCAGATGGCCGTGGACGAGCAGTGCCCCGCGGTCCGGGTCGCTGCCGGGGATGCGGGCGACGACGTTGGCGCGGCCCGGCGCGCTCTCCACCAGCTCCGAGGTGATGCCGGCCTCGGCCAGGCGCTCGACTACCCGGTCGGCGCAGGCCCGCTCGTCGCTGGTGGGGTTGGAGGTGTCGAAGCGGATGAGCTCCGCGCACAGTTCGATCGCCTCGCGCTGTGCCTCCTCGGAGGCGGTGACGAGTGAGGGGGTGGTGGTCATGACGCTCCTACGGGGGCCGTGCCGGTGACGGCCGGGGACCGCCCGGTGCCGTCGGCGGGCTCGTCGTCGAGGGTGGTGGTGCCGTACGTCCTGACCCAGCTGGCGAGCCCGAGCACGCAGTAGAGGACGAAGGCGGTCAGCAGGGAGTTGAGGGCGGGGATCCCACCGTCGTAGAACTTGCCGACGCAGAACGCCGCGGCCCAGATGACCAGGGACATCGGCACCCAGACCGGTGAGGTGGCGGGCAGGGTCTGCGTCTCGCGGGTGGCGTCGAGCGGTCCGCGCATGCGGCGCACCACCCAGTACTCGGCGACGATGATGCCGCCGACCGGCGGGATGGCCACGCCCAGCACCGACAGGAAGTCGGTGAAGTGGGTCATGATGCCCACCGCGGACAGGAGGGTGCCGGCGAGGCCGAGGACGATGGTGACGGCGCCGCGGCGCAGGCGCTTGCGGAAGACGACCTGGAAGAAGTTCACGACGCCGAGCGAGGAGCCGTACAGGTTCCAGTCGTTGATCTTCGCCGTGGACATCAGGACGACCAGCACACCGAAGACGCCGGAGGTGGAGAGCACGATCTGGGAGACCTGGTTGCTGCCCACCATGTGGCCCAGGAGGACACCGGTCATGCCGACGATGTACTCGGACAGGATCATGGACGAGGCGCTCTGCACGAAGACGTGCGCGCCCTTCTTGTTGTAGCGGGTCATCTCGGGCGCGACGATCGCGCCGGTCATGAAGCCGCCCGCGATGGCGGTCGCGGCGACCGACAGCGGGATGGCCGGGCCGGGGGCCGGCGAGTGGATGAGGTCGGAGATCGAGTGCTTGCTCAGGGCGTCGGTGACGGACCAGGCGACCATCGCGAAGAACAGCGGGGTGACGATCTTCGCGAAGACCGCCATGTACCGGAAGCCGAAGACCACCAGGACGGTGATGGCCAGGCCCGCGACGACGCACCACAGCCACGAGGGGCCGCCGACCAGAGCGGAGACGCTGTTGCCGAAGATCGTGTTCTGCACTCCGAACCAGCCGACGAGGCTGATGGAGATGACGAGGCTGACCAGCGCCGAGCCGTTGCGGCCGAAGCCGACCCAGCGGGTCAGCAGGGGGGTCGCGAGGCCCTCGCGCATCCCGGCCAGGCCGATCGCGAAGATCACGACTTCCAGGATCACGGCGCCGAGGGTGAAGGCGAGGAACGCGTCGCCGAAGGACATCCCGACGCCGATCGTGGCGCCGAGCGTGAACTGCGAGATCGATCCGGACTGGGCGAGCCACTGCAGCAGCATCGTCCAGAAGCCGAGCCGTTCCTCGCGCGGGACGCGGGCGAGGGCGTAGTCGTCGCTGCCCAGGGCTCTGTGGCCGGCGGTGTCCGGGGCGGTGGCTGTGTTCTTGTGAGCGGCCATGATCACGACTCCCTGGATGCGCGGCCGAGGGTCTGCAGGTGCGCCAGCGAGCCGTATCGGGACACGAGCCGGCCGAACTCCACGTCGTCGTGGAACTCCAGGCGTCCGCCGCCGTAGGCCTTCGCGGTCTCGACGGCGAACCGGGCGGCGGCCGCGATGTCGGTCTCGTGGCTCGCGCCCGTCTGGCAGCCGGGCACCGCCGCGGCCGAGGTGACCGCGAGGCCGACGACCGGGGCGGCCGTCGCCGTGGCCGGCTGAAGGATCGAATTGATGTGGTGTACACCGTTACCGTAGGGGGTGATGTCCTGCGTGGTCACCGGGTACGTGACCAACGGCTCACCGGTGACCACGGCCAGCAGCTCCCCCAGCTGCTCGCTGACCTTGAGCACCCAGCCCTCCTTGACGGTGGGCGACAGGGCCAGGCCCTTGTGGTTGATGATCCGGTTGCCCTTGGTGGTGTCGATGGAGAGCACCGCCTCCATCTCGTCCGTCACCTCGTGCCGGTTCATGGTGGCGATGTCGACCGGCGAGTCCATGAACGGCACCGGGTCGTGCGGTGCGGTCGGCGCGTTCGGGCAGATGTGGGTGGCCACGATCACGTCGCCGTCGAGCACGTCGCCGCGGCGCCGCATGTCCAGCAGCTTGGCGGCGGTGGCGAGCGCGGCGACGGCGCCGTCCGCGTCCGAGACCAGGCCGGTGATCTGCGGGCGAGCACCCACACCGCCGAGCCGTCCGACCACACCGAGGGTGCGCGAGGCGCCACCGCGGCTGCGGCCGGTGCGGCCCGCCACACGCACGAGGACGAAGTCCGTGGAGCCCCGCTCACCGGTGACGGTGGTGACCTGAGCGCCGGAGCCGGCGGGGCCCGCCACGGAGTCGAGGTAGGCGGCGACTCGCTTGCCGTCGGCATCGGGATCGTCCAGCAGATCCACGATGTCCAGGACGTACTTCAACATGGGCAGCTTCTCCTGATCCGCACCTGGGGCGGTGCTGACAGAAGATTCGGGATCCGTTAACCTTCTTCGCAACTGTTTCCCGTTATCTGCAATTCAGGTCTGAATGGCGAGATGGGCGGACGGGCAGACGTCATTCGGAGAGGAGTTGCCGTGCCTGACATCCCTGTCGACCGGAAGACACCGGCCGGGGCACTGCAGACCGTCGACCGCGCCCTGCTGGTGCTGCTCGCGTTCGAGCGCACGCGGCCCGACTGGGGGGTGACGGAGGTCGCCACCGAGTTCGGCTGGGACACCTCGGTCGCACAGCGGCTGCTGTCCACCCTGGCCGGGCGCGGCTTCCTGGTGTCCGACCCGGCGACCCGCCGCTACCGGATCGGTCCCGCCGCCCTGCGACTGGGCCGCCTCTGGGAGCGCTCCGGCTCGCTGGAACTGCTCGCCGAACCGGTCCTTCAGGAACTGCGCGCCGCGACCGGGGACACGGTCCTGTTCTGTCTGCCCGACAGCTTCCACATGCGGTGCGTGGCGGCGGTCGAGGGCGAGGAGGGGCCGCTGCGGTACTACCCTCTGGTCGGCGAGCTGTACCCGGCGCACGCGGGTGCGACCAGCAAGTCGTACTACGCGTTCCTGCCCGACGAGCAGCGCCACCGGCTCTTCCGCGGCCGCCCCATGGCCCGGTTCACCGAGCGCACGGTCACCGACCCCGACCAGCTGGAACGCGAGTTCCGTCAGGTGCGGGCGCAGGGGTACGCGTGGACGATCGGCGAGTACGACGAGGGCATCGGCACCGTCGCCGTGCCGGTCTTCCTCGGCGCCGAGCCCTACGGCAGCCTCAGCCTGGGGGCCGCCAGGGAGCGCTTCCCGGACGGTCCCGAGGACCGGCTCGACGCGCTGCGCAAGGCGGCCCGCCTACTGGAGCAGCGGCTGACGCACCCGCCCCAGCACCACCGCCGCCCGCGCACCCGTACGGCCTGAAGCATCGAACCCATGGTGAGGAACACCCCTTGAACCTGCTGCTCCTGTCCAACTCCACCCAGTACGGCCGTGGTTACCTGGAACACGCCCTCGACACCGTGACCGCGTTCCTGCCGGCCCGAGCACGGCTCGCGTTCGTGCCCTACGCGCTCGCCGACCACGACGCCTACACCGCCAAGGTGCGCGACGCGCTCACCGGCGCCGGCATCGACGTGCACGGGGTGCACGAGGGCGGTGACCCGGTCGGCCGGCTCGCCGAGGCGGACGCCGTGTTCGTCGGCGGCGGCAACTCCTTCCGGCTGCTGACCGCCCTGTACCGGACGGGCCTGCGGGACGCGCTGATCGAGGCGGTCGGGGACGGGCTGCCCTACATGGGCGCCAGCGCGGGCACCAACATGGCCGCTCCCACGCTGCGCACCACCAACGACATGCCGATCGTCCAGCCCCCGTCCTTCGAGGCGCTGGGACTGGTCCCGTTCCAGATCAATCCGCACTACCTCGACCCTGATCCGCGCTCCACGCACAAGGGTGAGACCCGAGAGGAGCGCCTGACGGAATTCCTCGAGGAGAACGACGTGCCGGTGCTCGGCCTGCGCGAAGGCTCCTGGCTGCGCGTGGCCGGAAACCGCGCCGCGGTCGGCGGCGAGAACGACGCGCGTCTCTTCCGCCGCGGCACGGCGCCGCGGGAGGTGCCGGTCGGCTCGGACGTGTCCGAACTGCTCGCCGTCACACCGGAGTACGACACACCGGCGCGGTAGGGCCGGGAGCGGGCCGCACAAGGACCGGGACGGCCGGGTGCCCGGCGCGGGCGAGACCCGCGCGGGGCGGCGCGGCTGCGGTTGAGGCCGGCAGTCCGGGCTGCGGTTCAGGCCGGCAGTCGCGGCACGCTGTCGAGCAGGCGGCGGGTGTAGGGGTGCGCGGGCCGGCCCAGGACCTGGGCGGTGTCGCCGTGTTCGACCACACGGCCACGTTCCAGGACGGCGGTGCGCTCGCACAGGGAGGCGACGACCGACAGGTCGTGGGAGACCATCACGAGGGTCAGACCCTGCTCCTGTTTGAGTTCGGCCAGCAGGTCGACGACCTTCACCCGGGTGGTGACGTCGAGCGCGCTCACGGGTTCGTCGGCCAGCAGGACCCGCGGGGTGCAGACGGTGGCGCGGGCGATGGCGATCCGCTGGCGCTGGCCGCCGGAGAACTCGTGCGGATAGCGGTCCGCCGCGTCGGCCGGCAGACCCACTCGTTCCAGGGCCGCGGCCACCTTCGGCCGGGCCGTGGCGCGGCTGTCGATGCCGAGGGAGATGAGCGGCTCGGCCACGGTGGCCCCGACGCGGCGGCGCGGGTCGAGCGAGGAGTAGGGGTCCTGGAACACGCACTGGACGCTGCGCCGGAAGCGGCGCATCTGTTCCCGGTCCCGCGGGGACAGGGCGGCGCCGTCGAAGCGGACCTGGCCGGTCGTGGGGCGGGCGAGGCCCAGCAGCAGCCGCAGCAGCGTGGTCTTGCCGGCTCCGGACTCGCCGACGAGCGCGAGACTGTGTCCGGCCTCGACCTCGAGGGAGACGTCCTCGACCACGTCGGCCGTGCTGCCCCGGTAGCGCAGCGCGATGCCGGACAGTTCGAGTACGGGGGTCATCGCGCGCTCCTCAGGTCCAGGGCGGATTCCAGGCGCCGGGCGCTGGCGACGAGGGCCTTGGTGTACTCCTCACGGGGTGCGCCGACGATGGCGTCGACCGGGCCCTCCTCCACGGCCCGCCCGTCCTTCAGCACCAGGGCGCGGTCGGTCACCTTGGCCACCACGGCGAGGTCGTGGCTGACGAACAGCACGGCCATGTCCCGGTCACGGACCAGCGTGTCGATGAGTTCCAGCATCTCGGCCTGGACGGACACGTCCAGGGCGGTGGTCGGCTCGTCCGCGATGAGCAGTTTCGGTTCGCAGGCCAGGGCCATGGCGAGGGCCACGCGCTGGCGCTGCCCGCCGGAGATCTCGTGCGGGAACGCGCGGGCGATGCGCTCGGGGTCGGGCAGCCGGACCTGTTCGAGCGTGTGCGCCACGGCCCGCTGAAGGTCCCTGCCCTTCAGGCCGGTGCGCCTGCGAAGGGGTTCGGCGATCTGGCGGCCCACCCGCATCAGCGGGTCGAGCGCGGTGAGCGGTTCCTGGAAGACGACGGCCGCGTCCCGGCCGCGCAGGGAGGTGAGCCGCTTCTCGGGGGCGCCGACGACCTGGGTGCCGGCGAGTTCGACGCTGCCGGTGGCGGTCATGCCGTCGGGCAGCAGACCGAGAACGGCGAGCGTGGTCAGGGACTTGCCGGAGCCGGACTCGCCGATGAGGCCGAGGCGTTCACCGCCGGCCACGGTGAAGGACAGGTCGTCGACCAGGGTGCGGCCGTCACTGGTGCAGACGGTCAGCCCGTGTACGTCGAGGAGGTTCACGCGCGCCTCCGGCGGGTGGCCGGGTCGAGGGTGTCGCGCAGGCCGTCGGCGATGAGGTTGACGCCGATGACGAGCAGGACGAGCAGGATGCCGGGGGCCAGCGCGCCCACCGGGGCGGTGGTGAAGGTGGCCTGGGCCTCCTGGAGCATCCGGCCCCACGAGGCGTTCGGCGGGGGCGCGCCGAGACCGAGGTAGGACAGTCCGGCCTCGGCCAGTACGGCGAGACCGAACTGGAGGGCGAGGTTGACCACGAGGGTGGGCCAGATGTTGGGCAGCACATGGCCGACGACGGTCCTGGACCAGGAGGTGCCGGAGGCGCGGGCCGCGGTGATGTAGTCCTGCGCCAGCACGCGCTTGACGAGGATGCGCACCAGCCGGGCGACGACCGCGCTCTGCGCCAGGCCGATCGCGAGGACGGCAGAGCCGAGGGTCGCCGAGCGGGCGGCGACGATGAGCATCGCGAGCAGCAGCGTCGGGAAGGCGATGAGGATGTCGAGGAACGCCGAGAGCGTGTCGTCGAGCCAGCCCTGCGCGAACGCGGCGAGCACACCGAGGGTGACGCCGATCGCGGCGGCGACGAGCACCGACCCGAGGCCCGCCTCGACGGCGATCCGCGAGCCGGTCATCACCTGGGTGAACAGGTCGCGCCCGAGCTTGTCGGTGCCCAGCAGATGCCCGTTCCCGGGACCGGCCAGGCGCCCGCCGGAGGTGTCGTCGGCGGGGTAGGGCAGCCAGAACAGGGAGACCAGGGCGAGCAGGGCGATGAGGCCGGCCAGGAGGCAGCCGACGACGAGCGTGGCGGAGCGCCGAGAGCCCCGTCCGCTCGGTGAGGTCTTCTCCGGCCGGACGGTGGGCAGCGTGTCCGCCTGGGTCATCGGGCACCTCCGGAGAGTCGGCCGCGCAGGCGCGGGTCGATGATCCGCTGGACGAGGTCGGCGGCGAAGCCGATGAGCAACACGGCGAGGGTGGAGACGAACAGCACGCCCTGGATGACGGGGTAGTCGTGCTGGGCGATGGCGGTGGCGAGCATGGAGCCGAGGCCGGGCAGCGCGTACACCGATTCCACGACGACCGCGCCGAGCAGGGTCGAGGCGAGTTCGATGCCGAGGACGGAGATGACCGGTACGGAGGCGTTGCGCAGGCCGTGCCGCCACATCGCCCCGCCGAAGGACGAGCCCAGGGCGCGGGCGGTGCGCAGGTAGTCGCTGCCGAGGACGTCGAGGGTGGCGGAGCGGACGTAGCGGATCAGGGACGCGCTCATCACCAGGGCGATGGTGACCACCGGCAGGACGAGGGAGCGGATCGCCTCGGCGGGCTCCGACCAGCCGTCCGGGGGGAAGCCGCCGGCCGGGAGCCAGCCGGCGTTCAGCGAGAACACGGCGATGAGGACCATGCCGAGCCAGAACACCGGGACGGCGATGCCCAGTTGGGACACGCCGCTGAGCAGTGCGCCGTACCGGGTGTGCCGCTTGTGCGCCGCGACGAACCCGGCGGGCACGGCGAGGACGACGGCGAGGGCGAACGCGGCCAGCGTGAGCGGCACGGTGACGCTCAGCCGGGAGGCGACCTCGGGTCCGACGGGCAGCGAGCTGACGAAGGAGGTGCCGAGGTCGCCGCTCGCCAGCTGCCCGAGCCAGTGGACGAACTGCTCGGGCAGCGGCTTGTCGGACCCGATGGAATGCCGTGCCGCGGCGATCTGTTCCGGGCTCGCGCCCACCGCGGTGAGTGCGTTGGCCGGGTCGCCGGGCAGCATGCGCAGCAGGACGAACAGCACCACGCTCGCCAGGGCCAGCGACACCAGGAGGAAGGCGAAGCGGCGCAGGAGATAGCGGGCCATCAGCCCGTCTTCTTGATGTCGTAGGCGTAGAACTGCGAGTTGAGGCCGTTGAGCGGGTAGCCGGACAGCTTGCTGCCGGCGACGACGATCTGCGGGTAGAGGTACAGCCAGTCGCTGGCCGCGTCCTCGGCGGTCTTGCGGTTGACCTTCTTCAGCAGTTCGGTCTGCTCGGCGGTGGTGGAGGCCTGTTCGGCCTGCTCGACCCACTGCGTGACCTGCTTGTCGTCGTAGCCCCAGTAGAAGTCGGGGTTGCCGTACCAGACGAGGTCGCGGTCGTTGACGTGCTCCTGGAGCGTGGCCGTGAAGTCGTGGTTCTTGTAGACCTTCGTGTACCACTCGTCCGGCGTGATCGTGTTGATCTCGACGGTGACGCCGACCTTGGCGAGCTCGGACTTGATGAAGGTCGCGGCGGTGGGGTGCGGGTCGTAGTTCGGGGTGTCGAGGGTGAAGCTGAAGCCCTTGGCGTAGCCGGCCTCGGCGAGCAGCTTCTTGGCACGTGCCGGGTCGTACGCGTTGACCTTGGTGAGGTCCTCGTACCAGGGGTCGGTGGGCGGCACCATCGAGCCGATGAGCTTGCCGTAGCCGCCCCAGACGGACTCCAGCAGCTTCTTGTCGTCGATGGCGGAGGACACGGCCTGGCGCACCTTGACGTCGGTGAACGGCTTGGCCTTGTCGTTGAAGGCCAGCAGCAGCTTGGTGGTGGAGTCGCCGTCGTTGACCTTGTAGTTCTGGTTGCTCTTGAACTGGTCGAGGGCGTCGGGCGACTGCTCGCTGGTGACCACGTCGACGGCGTTGGTCAGCAGCGCGTTGTTGAGGGCGGTCGCGTCCTTGTAGTAGTGGAAGACGACCTTCTTGTTGCTGGCGGCGTTGCCCCAGTAGCCGGCGAACCGGTCCATACTCAGGGCGGAGCCGCGGGTCCACTTGTCGAGCCGGTAGGGGCCGGTGCCGTCCTCGGTCGTCTTCAGCTTCTTCGCCTGGGAGTTGATGACCCAGACGTAGGAGAGGTTGTAGACGAAGGAGATCGACTTCTTGGACAGCGTGACCTTGACGGTCCGCGCGTCGGGGGTGGCGATGTCCTTGATGACCTGGAGGTTGCTCTTGCGCGCGGACTGGGAGTCGTCCGCGATGACCTTCTCCAGGCTGTACTTGACGTCTTCGCTGGTGAGGGCCTTGCCACTGTGGAACTTCACGCCGTCGCGGAGGGTGAAGGTGTAGGTGAGTCCGTCACCGCCGACCTTGTAGTCCTGGGCGAGCAGTTTCTCGACCTTGCCGTCGTCGGTGAGCTTGAACAGCCCTTCGTAGACGTTGCCGTTGAGGGCCTCGGTGACGCCCTGGCCGCCGCCCGCGGTGTTGTCGAGGTTCTGCGGCTCGTAGAGGGAGCCGATGTTGACGGTGGCGTCCTTGTTCCAGGCGCCGCCCGAGGCGCTGCCGCCCGAGCCGGAGCCGCCGCAGGCGGTCAGGGTGAGGGCGAGGGTGGCCGCGGTGGCGGTGGCGTACAGGGACGTCTTCTTGATGTTCATGAGTGAGGGCGCTTTCGTGCTGTGGTGCGGGCGGCTACGGGGTGATCAGTGCTGGGCCGGGAAGCCGCCGCGGAAGACGGGGAGCTTCTCACCGGCCTCGACGGGCAGGTGGAAACGGTTCTGCCGCGGCGGCATCGGACAGTTGTACTGATCGGAGAATCCGCAGGGCGGCACGAAGGCGCGGTTGAAGTCGAGCAGGACGCGGTCGTCCTCGGTGCGCTGGACGAAGAGGAAGCGGCCGGCGCCGTAGGTGGTGTCACCGTTGGTGGGGTCGCCGAAGACGAGCAGCAGGGTGCCGTCGTCGTCGAAGGCGCTGAGGGTGTAGGCACGGCCGTCGACGGTGAGCGTGATGTCACCGGGGACGACGAGTTCGCGGGTGCCGCCGTTGTCCCGGATGTGCTCGAAGGCCACGCGCCGGGCTCCGGGCACGGGCGTATAGGTCGCCTCGAGCACCCAGGCGGGGTCGTAGGGGAAAGCGTCGACCCGGTCGAAGTGGCGGACGGCGGGCGAGTCGGCGTCCCAGAACCGCAGGCCGTGCTCGGGCTCGCCGGTGACGAGGTCGGTGCGCTGGAGCGGGGTGACGGTCACCGTGTGCGGCTGCCCCGCACGCGCGGCGTCGGCGTCCGGGCGCTCACCGGCCGGCAGCCAGCGGGTCTCGACGAGGGCGAGGTTGCCCGTCGGCGCGGTGAGGGCCCGATGGCGTTCGGACCGCCATGCGTCCCACTCCCCCGCGGGGTCGGTTGTGGGCTGGTCGGTGATGGGGTGGGACATGTCAGGACTCATTCGCGCAGCGTTCGTCGGCATCACGCCGCAGATGCCACGCCGCGTGAATTGATGGCCAAAGCGTCACCTTTATCTTCCATAAGGCTCTCTAATGTCAAATGAGATCCACAGCTCGGACGGCGGCCCGGACGGCAGACCGGGCACGGCCGGTCGGCCCGCCGTCCGGTGCCCCGCGTCAGTGACGCAGCAGCAGCGTGACACCGGCCACGACGGCGCCGAGCACGATCGCCGCGACGCCGTGGGCGACGCGGTGCGAGCGCAGCCCGGGCAGCAGCCGGTCCACGGCGATCCGGCCGGGGCCGGTCAGAGCGAGGGCCACCGCGGACAGGGCGATGAGGAGCTCGTACTCGACGCCCTGCGGGGCGAAGAAGCCGCCGCCCCACTTGACGGAGATCGCGTTGACCAGCGTGCCGGCGACAGCCGCGGCGGCGAGCGGGGTGAGCAGGCCGAGCGCGAGGCCGAGCCCGCCGAGGGTCTCGCTGAGCCCGGCCACGACGGCGAACGCCCTGGGCGAGGGGTAGCCGGAGGCGGCGAAGAACTGCCCGGTGCCGTCGACACCGCCCCCTCCGAACCAGCCGAACAGCTTCTGGGCGCCGTGCGCGGCCATGGTCAGCCCGAGTGCGAGGCGCAGGACGAGCAGGCCGGCGTCGTAGGCGTGGGTAGGGGTCGCCGGGGCCTTCTCCGGCGCGACGGCGGGGCGGGACAGGGTGGCGTCAGGAGTGGTCAAGGTGGGGCTCCTCGCGGGTCGGGCGGCGGGATCTCGCGGCACTGGGCGGCGGGACCCCGGGGTTAACTTGAATCTTCAAGCTAACCCGGATGGTGCCAGTGCTACAACTTTCAAGCAGCGCGGTGACGCTGACCGGGCTGCCTCGTCCCCAGGAGTGTGGTTACGTCGGAGGTGGCGGCTCGTCGCCGGCCAAAGGGGCATCACGATGACCGCACACCACACGGCCCGGCAGGTCCTGGCCGGCCTGGACACCACCCTGACCGAGGGCCTCGAAGCGCTCTACCAGGACCTGCACGCCCACCCCGAGCTGTCCTTCGAGGAGCACCGCACGGCCGCCGAAGTCTCCCGCCGCGCACGGGACTTGGGGTTCGAGGTGACCGAGGGCGTCGGGCGGACCGGCGTCGTGGCCAGGCTGGTGAACGGCCAGGGCCCGATCGTGCTCCTGCGCGCCGACTTCGACGCGCTGCCCGTCACCGAGCGGACCGGGCTGCCGTACGCCTCGACGAACGAGGGCGTGATGCACGCGTGCGGCCACGACGTGCACGTCACCTGCCTGTTCGGTGCCATGGCACTCCTGGCCGGCGCCCGCGACAGGTGGTCGGGCACCGTGCTGGCCGTGTTCCAGCCGGCCGAGGAGCTGGGCCAGGGCGCCCAGGCCATGGTCGACGACAACCTGTACGCCCGGTTCGGCACCCCCGGCGTCGTCCTCGGCCAGCACGTGATGGCGATCCCGGTCGGCACCATCGCCTGCCACCCCGGTCTCGCCTTCGCCGCCACCGACGCACTCGAGGTGCGCATGTTCGGGCGCGGAGCCCACGCGTCGATGCCGGAAGCGGCGATCGACCCGGTGGTGATGGCGGCCTCCACCGTGATGCGGTTGCAGACCGTGGTCTCCCGCGAGATCGCCTCCGCGGACCGGGCCGTGGTCACCGTCGGCGCCCTGCAAGCCGGCGCCAGGGACAACATCATCCCGGACGAGGCCCGGCTCCGGCTCAACATCCGCACCTACACCCCGCAGGTCCGCCGGACCGTGCTGGGCGCGGTGGAGCGGATCGTCCGCGGCGAGGCGGCGGCCGCCGGGGCGCAGCGGGATCCCGAGATCAGCACCCTGCACACCTTCCCGCTGATGGTCAACGACGAGGAGGCGTGCGCCCGCACTATGGCCGCCATCGGCGACGTGGTCGGCCACGACCGGCTGACCGACCTTGGCGCCTCCTCCGGCAGTGAGGACGTCGGTGTCTTCGGCACCAGCGCGAACGCGCCGGTCTGCTACTGGCTCCTCGGCGGCGTCGATCCCGACGTCTACGCGAAGGCCGAGGCCGCGGGCACCAGGAGCCGTGACATCCCGCAGAACCACTCACCGTTCTTCGCACCCGTCATGCGGCCCACCCTCACCAACGGCGTCACGGCGCTGACCACCGCGGCCCTCGCATGGCTCGGCCCGGCCCCACATTCCGTAAAACCTGCCTGAACGAAAGCCGGATCAAGTAGGGTCACCCGATGTGAACACCGGATCGGCGCCACGCCACACACGGACGGGCAACCCGGTGGAGGGCTGATCGCACCGCGGGTGCGGAGACGGCACCCTCTCGGATCGGCACGCGGGCCTCCCCGTGCTCGTGCACCACGACGAGTACGTTTCCGTGCCGGACCAACAGTCAGGTCAGCCGAATGACAGCCACGTTCAACCACACCATCATCGCCTCCAAGGACCGCGAAGAGTCGGCCCGCTTCTTCCGAGAGCTGCTTGAAGTGCGGGCAGCGCCGTCCTGGGGCCCGTTCACCAACATCCAGCTCGCCGACGGCGTGCTGCTCCAGTTCGCCGAGCCGCCGGTGGAGATCCAGATGCAGCACTACGCGTTCCTGGTCGACGACGGCCTGTTCGACCGGGCGTATCAGCGGCTGCGGGATCGCGACATCGAGCACTGGGCCGATCCGCACATGCGACTCCCTGGCGAGATCAACCACGAGCACGGCGGTCGAGGGGTCTACTTCAAGGACCCCGCCGGTCACGGGATCGAGCTGATCACCCGCCCGTACCTGTAACCGGGGCAGAGTCTGGTCGGGCACCTGGAACCTGGTGCCCGGCCGGGCGTTCGGCGCGCCGACGAACCCGAGGCGGTTCACCCGGGTGGCGCCTGGTGGGACCGGACCGGTCAGAAATGGAGAAGCGCCGGGCGCCGGGTCACACGTAGCGTGGGCCGAGCCGTCCAGCGATCACGGCGATGACCTGTGTGGATTCGCTGATTCCGCGGCTGGAGGGTGCGCGGGGGCGAAGGGCGAGGATAATGCCTTGGTTCTCGCGCGGAGCGCGACCCGGTGAGCGTCGGTCGGACGGGCGTCGCGCGACCCCGGCCCGCCACCGCCGCTCAGGCGGGCACCCACCGTCGCCGCGAAGGCGGCCCAGCCTCACGGATGGAGACACGATGAGCAAGGCCACGAGGACGGACACGCCGTCGCCCGCGCCGCACGCTGCCGACAGCCACGACATGATCCGCGTGCACGGCGCGCGCGAGAACAACCTCAAGGACGTCAGCATCGAGATCCCGAAGCGGCGTCTGACGGTGTTCACCGGAGTCTCCGGCTCGGGCAAGAGCTCACTGGTGTTCGACACGATCGCCGCCGAGTCGCAGCGGCTGATCAACGAGACCTACAGCGCCTTCGTGCAGGGCTTCATGCCGACCCTGGCCCGGCCCGAGGTCGACGTCCTCGACGGGCTGACGACCGCGATCATCGTCGACCAGCAGCGGATGGGCGGCGACCCCCGCTCCACGGTCGGCACCGCCACCGACGCCAACGCGATGCTGCGCATCCTCTTCAGCCGGCTCGGGCAGCCGCACATCGGCTCGCCCAAGGCGTTCTCCTTCAACGTGCCCTCGATCAGCGGAGCGGGCGCGGTCACCGTGGAACGCGCCGGAAAGACCGTGAAGGAGCGGCGCAGCTTCAGCATCACCGGCGGCATGTGCCCGCGTTGCGAGGGCCGGGGCACGGTCTCCGACGTCGACCTCACCCAGCTCTACGACGACTCCAAGTCGCTCACCGAGGGCGCGCTGACCATCCCCGGCTACAAGCCGGGCGGCTGGAACCACCGGCTCTACAGCGAGTCCGGCTTCTTCGACGCGGACAAGCCGATCCGCAAGTACACCGAGCAGGAGCTGCACGACTTCCTGCACCGCGAGCCGACCAGGATGAAGATCGCGGGCATCAACATGACCTACGAGGGTCTGATCCCGAGGATCCAGAAGTCGATGCTCTCCAAGGACCGGGAGTCGATGCAGCCGCACATCCGGGAGTTCGTGGACCGGGCGATCACCTTCACCGACTGTCCCGAGTGCGAGGGCACCCGGCTCAGCGAGGCGGCCCGGTCGTCGCGGATCGGCGGGACCAGTATCGCCGACGCCTGCGCGATGCAGATCAGCGATCTGGCCGAATGGGTCCGCGGTCTGGACGAGCCGTCGATGGGGCCGCTGCTCGCCACGTTGCAGCAGACCCTCGACTCGTTCGTGGAGATCGGCCTGGGCTACCTCTCGCTCGACCGCCCGTCGGGCACGCTGTCGGGCGGCGAGGCGCAGCGCGTGAAGATGATCCGCCACCTCGGCTCCTCGCTCACCGACGTCACCTACGTCTTCGACGAGCCCACCACCGGCCTGCACCCGCACGACGTCCAGCGGATGAACGACCTGCTGCTGCGGCTGCGGGACAAGGGCAACACCGTGCTCGTCGTGGAGCACAAGCCGGAGATCATCGCGATCGCCGACCACGTCGTCGACCTCGGTCCCGGGGCCGGCACGGCGGGCGGCGCCGTCTGCTTCGAGGGCACCGTCGAGGGGCTGCGGGCCAGTGGCACGCTCACCGGCCGCCACCTCGACGACCGGGCCTCCCTCAAGAAGACGGCGCGCAAGCCGACCGGCACGTTGGAGATCCGTGGCGCGACCACGCACAACCTGCGCGGCGTCGACGTCGACATACCGCTCGGGACGCTCGTCGTCGTCACCGGTGTGGCCGGTTCCGGCAAGAGTTCGCTCGTGCACGGATCGATCCCGGCCGGCGCGGGTGTGGTGTCGGTCGACCAGGGCGCGATCCGCGGCTCGCGGCGCAGCAACCCGGCGACGTACACCGGACTGCTCGACCCGATCCGCAAGGCGTTCGCCAAGGTCAACGGGGTGAAGCCGGCGCTGTTCAGCGCCAACTCCGAGGGCGCCTGCCCCACATGCAACGGCGCCGGAGTCATCTACACCGACCTGGCGATGATGGCCGGCGTCGCCACCACGTGCGAGGAGTGCGAGGGGAAGCGGTTCGACGCGTCGGTGCTGGAGTACCACCTCGCCGGCCGTGACATCAGCGAGGTGCTGGCGATGCCGGTCGCCGAGGCCGAGGAGTTCTTCGGCGCCGATGAGGCCCGCACTCCGGCCGCGCACCGCATCCTCGGCCGGCTCGCCGACGTCGGGCTCGGCTACCTCACCCTGGGCCAGCCGCTCACCACGCTGTCCGGCGGCGAGCGGCAGCGGCTCAAGCTGGCCACCCACATGGCCGAGAAGGGCGGCGTCTACGTCCTCGACGAGCCGACCGCCGGTCTGCACCTCGCCGACGTCGAGCACCTGCTCGGCCTGCTCGACCGGCTCGTCGACTCCGGCAAGTCGGTGATCGTCGTCGAGCACCACCAGGCGGTCATGGCGCACGCCGACTGGATCATCGACCTCGGTCCCGGTGCCGGTCACGACGGCGGCCGGGTCGTCTTCGAGGGCACGCCGGCCGACCTCGTCGCCGCCCGCTCCACCCTCACCGGGCAGCACCTCGCGACCTACGTCGGCGCCTGACCGAGGCCCTGACAGCTCCGTGGGACGGATCGCGCATCCGCTGCGACTCGTCCCACGGCGCTGCTCCGGTTGCCGGGCGGCCTCAGCCGCGGACAGCCCAGAGCCAGATGCTCGCGTGTTCCATTCCCGGGGTCTCCTCTCGTCCGGCTGTACGAGGCCGGGCGTCACCAGCCGAGAGCGAGGCCGTCGCCGCGCGGGTCCGCGCCGCCCATCAGGACGTCGTCGGTGACGCGGATGGCCTGGGCGTGCCCCATCACGCCGTCCCAGCCGCCGACCTCGCGGACCGGGTGTCCCCAGGTTCGCAGTTCGTCCAGCGTCTCGGAGGAGAAGCGGTCCTCCATCCGGAGATCGCGTCGGTCGTCCCCCCAGGTGCGGCCGTACAGCCAGCGCGGCGCGTCGATGGCCGCCTGGACGTCCCTGCCGAAGTCGACCACCCGTGTGACCAGGGCGTTCGACGTCTGCGGCTGGCCCTCGCCGCCCATGGTTCCGTAGACGAGGTCCAGCTTCTCGCCGCGGAAGAGCATGCCGGGCATGAGGGTGTGGAAGGTCCGCTTGCCGGGTTCGAGGCGGTTCGGGTGTGCCTCGTCCAGGGAGAAGAACGATCCGCGGTTGTGCATCAGCACCCCGGTGCGGCCCGCGATGAACCCGGAGCCGAACTCGTGGTAGAGGCTCTGGATCACCGAGACCGCGTTGCCGGCCGAGTCCACCACGACGCTGCACGTGGTGTCGCCGCCCATCCGTGCCCCCGGTCCCGCGGGAGCCGGCCGGGGCTCCACGCGCTTGCTCAGTTCGGCCGCGTAGTCCTTGGACAGCAGGTCCCGCAGGGGGATGTCGTGGAAGTCGGGGTCGGTGAGGTACCGGTCCCGGTCGGCGAACGCCAGGCGTGTCGCTTCCACCAGCAGGTGGACGTACTCGGGGCCGCTGTCGGTCATGCCGCCGAGGTCGAAGTTCTCGACGATGTTCAGGGCCATCAGGTGCGCGAACCCCTGCGAGTTCGGCGGGGCCTGGTAGCAGCGGTATCCGCGGTACGTCGTGGAGATCGGTTCGGTCCAGTCCGACCGGTGGGCGGCCAGGTCCTCGGTGGTGAGCAGGCCGCCTGCCTGTTGCAGGCTCGTCGCGATCTCCTCGGCCACGGGGCCCTCGTAGAACCCGGGCCGGCCCTTCTCCGCGACGGTCTCGAGCGTTTCGGCCAGCTGCGGCAGCGCGAGGACGTCCGCCATGATCGGGGGCCGGTCCTGCGGCAGCAGCGTACGTCGGGTGAGCGGATGGGCGCTGAGGACGTGCGCGACCTCAGCGGCGCAGGCGGCGTAGCTGTCGCAGACGGCGAAGCCCTCCCGGGCGTAGGTGATGGCCGGCTGGAGCAGGCGGGCCAGCGGAAGGCTGCCGAAACGTTCGTGCGCGGTGCACCAGCTGTCGACGGCGCCGGGCACGGTCACCGAGGCGAGCGGCCCCCGGGTGGGGATCTCCTGGTGGTCGCGCTGCCGGAAGTACGGACGGGTCGCGTGGGCGCCGGCCCGGCCGCTGCCGTTGAGCGCGTGGACCCGGCCCGTGGCGGCGTCGTGGATGAGCCAGAAGGCGTCCCCGCCCGGTCCTGTCATGTGCGGGTAAACCACGCCGAGCGTCGCGTTGACGGCGATCGCGGCGTCCACGGCCGTGCCGCCCTCCTGCAACACCTGGAGGCCGGCCGTGGAGGCGAGGTAGTGCGGTGTACTGACCATCCCGTTGCGTGCCAGGGCGACAGGGCGGGTGGTGCGCGTCATACCGGTCTCCCCATTGCATACGATATTAAGTAGGCAATATTCTTGGATCGGGACGATCCCCTGTCCAGAGGTCGTACCGAATCTTTCTCCCGGCACAGCACACAGGCTGGGGTTGCCGGTTCACCCTCCCGTGACCTGAGTCTTTCGTCTAGCCGCCGATGGCGGACATGGGGCGCGGGGGCTGGAGGAAGGACGGGTCGTCGAGGCCGGAGCCCGCCTTCTTGCCCAGCGTCGCCGCCCGCCACAGGGCGGCGACCTCCTTGTCGGACGCCCCGGAGCGCAGCGCGGTGCGCAGGTCGGTCTCCTCCCTGGCGAACAGGCAGTTGCGGACCTGGCCGTCCGCGGTGAGCCGGGTGCGGTCGCAGGCCCGGCAGAAGGGCCGGGTCACCGAGGCGATCACCCCCACCGTGGCCGGTCCCCCGTCGACCAGCCACCGCTCCGCGGGAGCCGAACCGCGCTGCCCCCTCCGCTCCGGGGTGAGGGAGAAGCACGCGGCCAGCTTCCGCAGGATCTCCGCCGCGGTCACCATCTGCTCGCGCTGCCAGCCGTGTTGGGCGTCCAGCGGCATCTGCTCGATGAACCGCAGGTGGTAACCGTGCCTGACGGCCCAGGCCAGCAGCTCGGCCGGCTCGTCGTCGTTGATCTCGCGCATCAGCACCGAGTTGACCTTCACCGGTTCCAGCCCGGCCTCGCGGGCCGCGGTCAGCCCGGCGAGCACCTCCCGGTGCCGGTCGCGGCGGGTGAGCGCCTTGAAGCGGTCCGGGCGCAGGGTGTCCAGCGAGACGTTGACCCGGTCGAGCCCGGCCTCCCGGAGCGCGCCCGCGGTGCGGGCCAGCCCGATCCCGTTGGTGGTCAGCGACAGCTCCGGCCGCGGGGTGAGCTCGGCGCAGCGGGCGACGATGCCGGCCAGACCGGGGCGCAGCAGCGGCTCGCCACCGGTGAAACGCACCTGCGTGACGCCCAGGTCGGTGACCGCGATCCGCACCAGCCTGACGACCTCGTCGTCGGTGAGCAGCCGGGGCCTGGCCAGCCAGGCCAGCCCCTCCTCGGGCATGCAGTAGGTGCACCGCAGGTTGCAGCGGTCGGTCAGCGAGACCCGTAGATCGGTGGCGATCCGGCCGTGGGTGTCGATCAGCATGGGGTCCGCCTCCCTCGGGGCGACGCGTGGAGCGGCCGGACGCCCTCGCGCCCGGCCGCTCCAGGTCACAGTGCCTTGAGTTCCTCGGTGATCTCGGCGACGGAGGACTTCGCGTCGCCGAAGAGCATCGACGTCTTGGCGTCGAAGTACAGCTCGTTCTCGATGCCGGCGAACCCGGGGTTCATCGAGCGCTTGAGCACGATGACCGACTTCGCGTGATCCACGTTGAGGATCGGCATCCCGTAGATCGGCGAGCTGGGATTCGAACGGGCGGCGGGGTTGGTGACGTCGTTGGCGCCGATCACCAGGGCCACGTCGGTGCGGCCGAACTCCCCGTTGATGTCGTCCATCTCCTTGAGCTGTTCGTACGGCACGTCGGCCTCGGCGAGCAGGACGTTCATATGGCCGGGCATGCGTCCGGCGACCGGGTGGATGGCGTGTTTGACCTCCACGCCGCGCTGCTCGAGCAGGCCGGCCATCTCGCGTACGGCGTGCTGCGCCTGCGCGACGGCCATGCCGTAGCCGGGGACGACGACGACCTGGCTCGCGTAGGCCATCTGGATGGCGGCGTCGGCCGCGCTGGTCTGCCGTACCGTCTGGTCCGCAGGGCCGCCTCCCGGTCCCGCGGTGGCGCCGGTCCCGCCGAACCCGCCGGCGACGATGGCCGGGATCGAGCGGTTCATCGCCTTGGCCATCAGGTCGGTCAGGATGGTGCCGGAGGCGCCGACGATCATGCCCGCGACGATCATCGCCGTGTTGTCCAGCGCCAGGCCGGTGGCCGCCGCGGACAGTCCGGTGAAGGCGTTGAGCAGCGAGATCACCACCGGCATGTCGGCGCCGCCGATCGGCAGCACCACCATCACGCCGAGCACCGCCGCGGAGACCAGCACGCCGATGATCAGCGCCTCGGAGCCGTGCCCCAGGCCGATGCCGACCGCGCAGACCACCGAGACCAGCAGCAGCGCCAGGTTGAGCGGTTGCTGGCCCCGGCCGAGACCGATCGGCCTGCCCGGCAGGATCTCCTGGAGCTTGCCGAAGGCGATGAGCGATCCCCAGAAGGAGAGCGAGCCGACGATCGCGGCGAACAGCGACGTGACGACGACGTAGCCGGCCTCCGTCGCGTAGCCGTGGCTGTCGCGGAACTCCACCCAGGAGATCAGGGCGACGGCGCCGCCGCCCACTCCGTTGAACAACGCCACCATCTGCGGCATCGCGGTCATCTTGACCCGCCGCGCCGCCGGTACGCCTATCACCGTGCCCAGGACCAGGCCGAGCCCGATCAGCAGCCAGTTGCCCGTCCCGGGGGTCAGCAGGGCGGCCACGGTCGCGATCAGCATGCCCGCCGCCGCCGTGAGGTTGCCTCGAACCGCCGTCCGCGGTCCGGTCAGGCCCATGAGACCGTGGATGAAAAGGGCGAACGCGACGATGTAGAGAAGCGTGATCAGGTCATCCACGGCCGACCGCGTCCTTTCCGGCTGCGGCGCCGTCCGGCGCCTTCTTGAACATGCCGAGCATGCGATCGGTCACCAGGAACCCGCCGACCACGTTGATCGTGCCGAACACGATCGCGACGACCAGCAGCACTCGCTCGAAGGGGCCCGACGCGGAGCGGCCGAGCAGGACCAGGCCGCCGAGCAGGACGATGCCGTGGATGGCGTTGGTGCCGGACATCAGCGGGGTGTGCAGGGTGTTGGGCACCTTGGAGATCACCGCGAAGCCGACGAATCCGGCCAGCACCAGGATCGCCAGGTTGGCCAGGAACATCATCGGGCCTCCGTGAGCTGGTCGCTGTTCTGGGTCACGCAGCAGGCGGCGAGGATCTCGTCCTCGAGGTCCGGCGCGAACTCGCCGTCGTTCAGCATGAGTTCGAGCAGTGCCTGGACGTTCCGCGCGTACAGTTCGCTGGCGTGCTCGGGCAGCGTGGCCGGCAGGTTCAGCGGCGCCGCGACGATGACGTCGTGCCACACCACGGTCTCCCCCGGTGTGGTGAGTTCGCAGTTGCCGCCGGTCTCTCCGGCGAGGTCGACGACCACGCTGCCGGGCCGCATCCGCCGTACGGCCTCGGCGGTGACCAGCTTCGGCGCCGGGCGTCCCGGGACCAGCGCCGTCGTGATCACCACGTCGAAGCCGGCGATCGCCTCGCTCAACCGCCGCTGCTGCTCGGCCTGTTCCTCCTCGGTCAGGGCACGGGCGTAGCCGCCCTCCCCTGATGCCTCGACACCCAGCTCCAGCCACTGCGCGCCGAGCGAGCGGACCTGCTCGGCGACTTCGGGCCGGACATCGAAGCCCGTGGTGCGGGCGCCAAGACGTTTGGCGGTGGCCAGTGCCTGGAGCCCCGCGACACCCACTCCGAGCACCAGGACCGTGGCCGGCTTCACCGTTCCGGCGGCGGTGGTGAGCATCGGGAAGAAACGGGTGGCGTTCTGGGCGGCGACCAGCACCGCCTGGTAGCCGGCGACATTGGCCTGCGAGGAGAGCGCGTCCATGGACTGGGCGCGGGAGATGCGCGGAACGGCCTCCATCGCGTAGCCGGCGACGCCGGTCAGGCGCAGCTGCTCGGTGATCTCCGGCCTGGTCAGCGGCGCCAGGAAACCGATCACGGCGGATCCGGGGCTCAGCAGGCCGATCTCGTGGGGCGTCGGCGGGTTCACCTTGACCACGACGTCGGCCGCCCACGGTTCTCCGATGGTGGCCCCGGACTGCTCGTACTGCTCGTCGGGGATCAGTGCCCCGGCCCCGGCCCCGGCCTCCACCACGACGGAGAGGCCCGCGGCGCGCAGCCGTTCGACGACTTTGGGCACCAGTGCGACACGGCGTTCGCCCGTCGCACTCTCCCGGGGGACTCCGATCAGCGTCATGTTCCTCTTCCTGGCTGTGAGGGGGCGGGGCGTTCGCCGTCTGACGGCGCGCCGCCGTCCGGTACGGACCAGGCCGCGGCGAGCTTGTTCACGGTCTCGGCGGCGGTCTCGGGCGCGATGCCGCGTCCCACGGCGACACCCAGCAGGTAGGTGGTGAGCGGTGCGGCCGGGCGGGCCACCTGGTGCGCGACGTTCTTCGCGACGTCCAGCACCTCGTCCCGGTCCAGCGCGTCCCGGCTCACTCCGAGTTCACCGGCCACCTGGGCGATCCATCTCTCCAGGGGGTTCACGTCACACCGCCTGCCGGGCCAGTGCCGCGGTCTCGGTCGGGGTGTTGCCGACCTTGACGCCCGCGGCCTCCAGGGCCTCCTTCTTGGCCTGGGCGGTGCCGGAGGAACCCGAGACGATGGCACCCGCGTGGCCCATGGTCTTGCCCTCCGGCGCGGTGAAGCCCGCGACGTAACCGACGACCGGCTTGGTCACGTT
>NZ_JBIAXG010000003.1:167422-349656 GCF_042896465.1 Streptomyces sp. NPDC001292 | reverse complement strand
GTACGCGGACGACCCTCCGCCTTGCGATGCACCGCACCAGACGCCGCGGGGCCCGCCCTCCGGGCGGACGGCGCTACTTTCGAAACACGCCCTAGAGGCCGCCCCTCCGCCCGGGCCCGTACGACGGGCGTGTTCCCTCGTTCCGGGGAAGTGCCGGGCCCGTCGGCGCCCGGGCCGTCCCGGGCCTGGGACGCTGCCCCCATGGGGCAATCGGCACAACTCACCCACAGCCCGGACGCAGTGGACGCGGTGGTCGCCCGGATGCGCGACCTGGGCGCCGCGCTGCCCGAGCGCGACGGGGTCGCGGTCTTCCACCGCGTCTACCTCGCCGCCACCGAGGCGGCCGACCGGTGGCCGGCGACCACGCTGGACGTCCCGTTCGCCGGGCGGTACCTCGCCGCCGTGGACGCGGCCGCCGAGGGGCGGCGGCCGCCCGCCTGCTGGCGGCCGGTGTTCCAGTTCCGCGGGCATCCCGGGGTGCGGCCGGCGCAGTTCGCGCTGGCCGGCGTCCACGCGCACATCGGCCACGACCTGGCCCTCGCCGTGGTGGACGCCTGCCGGGCGGCGCAGTGCGAACCGGCCGAGCTGGAGAGCGAGTTCGACCGCGTGGGCGACATCCTCCTGTCGCTGGAGGAACGCGTCCGCGAAGATCTGGCGCCGGACCCCGACCTGCTCCGGATCGCCGACCCGCTCACCCACCTGCTCGGCTCGTGGGACCTGGAACGGGCGCGGGAGGCGAGCTGGTCGGCCGCCCGGGCGCTGTGGGCGCTGCGCCGACTGCCCGACGTGGCCGAGGAGTTCGGCCGGCGGCTGGACGCGGCGGTCGGCTTCGACTGCCGCATGATGCTCACGCCGCTGCCCGGCTGATCCGGACATCCTCCGGCACCTTCCCGGAACTGCCCCGTGGTCACTGTACGTTGACCACGGGACACGGACGATCACGAAGGAGCGCACCGTCATGGCGACCCGTCTGGGAATCGGTCTTCCGCAGAACCGGCAGTACGACCTCGGCAGGGACGTGCCCGACGTGGCACGCGCGGTGGAGCGCGTCGGCTACGACAGCGTGTGGGTGTACGAGCGGGTCCTGTTCCCTGAGCCCGCCACGCAGGGGCTGTACGGCATCGAGGGCCTGCCCTGGCCCGACTCCTACCGGCACGTGGCCGACCCGCTGGTCACGCTCACCCTGGCCGCGGCGGTCACCGAGCGGGTCCGGCTGGGCAGCAGCGTGCTGGTCGCGCCGCTGCACGTGCCGTTCCAGCTCGCCAGGGCCCTCGCCTCGCTGGACGCGGCCAGCGGCGGCCGGGTGATCGCCGGCTTCGGCACGGGCTGGTCCCTGGACGAGTACGCGGCGGCCGGGATCCGGCCGATCAAGGAGCGCGGCCGGGTGCTGGACGAGGTGATCGACGTCTGCCGTGCCGTGTGGGGGCCCGACCCGGTGCGCTACGACGGCCGCATCACGAAGATCGAGTCGGCCGTGGTGGGCCCCAAGCCGGCCCGGCCGATCCCGATCCTGCTGGCCGCGAGCACCCGCAGGGCCCGGGAGCGGCTCGTCGAGCACGCCGACGGCTGGCTGCCGGTGGCCATGGGCGTCGAGCAGCTCGCGAGCCAGTGGGACGCGTTGCAGGACCTGGCCGCCGAGCGGGGCCGGCAGCAGCCGATCCAGACGGTGCTGCGGGTGAACGCGGCGTACTCGGCCAAGGCGTACGACGGCGCCGGCCGCCGGCCCTTCCAGGGCAACGCGGACCAGATCGTCGAGGACCTCCTTGCGCACGCGTCGATCGGCCTGGAGGAGATCCTGGTCGACGTGCAGGGCGGCTTGCGGGACGCCGAGGAGCTCAAGGACGTCGCCGCGGAGGTGTTCGAGAAGGCGCGGGCGGCCGGGGTGTGACCGCTCGGAACCACCGTCAGTCCTCCGGGAGTTCGACCGGCGCGATCTCGTCGTAGACGTCGCCGGGGCCGGGGTTGGCCGGGTCGGTGCCGCCGCCGAGGTGGTGCATGACGCCCCAGACCGCGTTCAGCGCGGTCTGTACGGCGCCCTCGGCCCACCCGGCCGTCCAGGAGATGTCGTCGCCGGCGAGGAAGACGCCCCGCTTGTCCTCGGGCAGCCGGTCCTGCATGAAGTGGGTGAACAGCCGCCGCTGGTAGCGGTAGTGGCCGGGCAGGTTGGCCTTGAACGCGCCCATGAAGTAGGGCTCGTTCTCCCAGGACACGGTCACCGGGCTGCCGATGATGTGCTTGCGGATGTCGACGTTCGGATAGATCTCCGACAGCGACTTCAGCATGACCTCCATCCGCTCGTTCGCGGACAGTGGCAGCCACTTCAGGCTGTCGTCGCACCAGGTGTAGGAGAGGCAGATGACGGCGGGCTTGTCCGGGCCGTCGTCGAGCAGGTACGTGCCACGGGTCATGCGGTCGGTGAGCGTCATCGACATCACGTCCCGCCCGGTCGGCTCACCCTTGTCGTCGACGGCCTCGTCCCGCCAGAACGGACGGTCGACGGGCACGAAGAGCTTGCTGGACTCCATGTAGTGGGTGCGCTCGATCGCGGTCCAGTGGTCGATCGGGAAGAGCGCTTCGTCGCACTGGACCTTGGACAACAGCATCCAGGACTGGGCGGTGAAGATCGCCGCCTTGTAGGTGCGGATGTCGCCGTTCGCGTCCGTCACCGTGATCCGGTTGTTCGCGGTGCGGTGCAGCCGGGTCACGGCGGGGCGCGGTTCGCCGTCCACGTGCAGGGACTTCAGCGACGTGCCGTAGGGCCAGTGCACGATCTTCTCCGGCTCGCGCTCCCAGAGCCTGAGCGGCAGTTGCTGCGAGCCGCCCACGATGCCGCGGTGGTGGTCGTCGGCCTCGGTGTAGACGACGCGCAGGATCTCCAGGATGGAGTTGGGGAAGTCGGTGTCCCAGCCGCCGGTGCCGAAGCCGACCTGTCCGAAGATCTCGCGGTGCCGGAAGGACCTGAAGGCCGCGGAGTCGCACAGGAAGCCGTAGAAGGTCTGGTTGTCGAGCCTCTCGACCAGCCGTGACCAGATCTCGCGGATGCGCGGCACGTCGCGCTCGCGCAGGGCGCGGTTCATGCCGGAGAAGTCGGCGCCCTCCTCCAGGCACCTGTTCCAGGCGTCCGCCACGTCCCGGTAGACCTGCGGCAGGTCGTCGATGGTCTCGGCGTAGTGCGACTCGCCCTTGAGGTCGACGACGGTCGACGGGGTCGCCTCGGCCAGGGGGTTGGGGAACGGCCGGGTCTCGAGACCCACCAGGTCGATGTAGTGCTGGAGGGCGGTGGAGGACGGCGGGAAGCGCATGGCGCCCATCTCGGCGGTGAGCGACTCGTCGCAGCCCTCGAAGCCGACGGTGCGCAGCCTGCCGCCGATCCGGTCGGCCTCGTAGACGACGGGCTTGAGGCCCATCTTCATCAGCTCGTAGGCGGCGACGATGCCGGACAGGCCGCCGCCGATGATCGCGACCTCGGTGCCGTGCTCGGTCGCGGGGACCTGGCCGAGGCCCGCCGGGTGGGCGAGGAAGTCGTCGTACGCGTACGGGAAGTCCGGGCCGAACATGGTGATCGGCGGCTGCTGCTCGTCTGCGTGCTCGACGGCGTTGGGCACCGTGGACGTCATGGGGTACGGACTCCTTGCAGGAAAGAACCGGTGAGGGGAGAGGGGAGAGGTCCAGGGGTCAGACGAGGGACCCGTAGAGGCCGGGGCGGCGGCCCTCCAGATACGGGTTGGCCTCGCGGGAGGCGGCGAGGAAGGCGGGGTCGGCGTCCGCGAGGACCAGTTCCTCGGACCGGCCGGCGCGGGTGCGGGCCACCCCGTCGGGGCCGGCGAGCGCCGAAAGCCCGACGAACTCGAACTCGCCCTCGGTACCGACCCGGTTCACGTAGGCGATGTACATCTGGTTCTCGAAGGCGCGCACCGGAACCAAGGACTCGGCGACGAACTGGAACGGGTGCATCAGCGCCGTCGGGACGACGAGGAGATCGGTGCCGGCCAGCGCGTGGGCGCGCACGTTCTCCGGGAACTCCACGTCGTAGCAGATGATCAGGCCGACGGTCAGTCCCTTCAACTCCGCCTGGACGACCGGCTGCTCGCCCGGTGTGAACCGGGCGTGCTCGAAGTCGCCGAACAGGTGGGTCTTGCGGTAGTCGGCGAGGCGGATGCCGTCGGCGGAGATCAGCTGCACGGAGTTGTACACCGTCTCGCCGTCCCGCTCCGGGTAGCCGTAGGCGACGGCCAGTCCGTGCCGGCAGGCCAGCTCCGCGACCGCGTCCGCCCAGTCGCCGTCGGCGGGCTCGGCCAGGCGGCCGATGTCGTCGCCGATCGCGTACCCGGTCAGGAACAGCTCCGACGTCGCCAGCAGCCCGGCACCCGCGGCGGCGGCGCGGCCGGCGGCGGTGTCGAGGACCTTGAGGTTCTCGGCGACGGAGCCGGGGCGTCCGGAGCTCTGGAGCAGGGCGGTGCGCATGGATGTTCCTCACCGGTACGGGGGTCGGGGATCGCTTAGACGCTACGGTCGGCGGCCTCGGCGAACAAGCGGCAGCCGTTGCGCGCCGGTGAGCTGTTCATTGCGTACGACCGGAGATGGACGGCGATTCGTTGCGCGGTCCTCCAGCACGCCTTCGGGGCCCTCGACATCACCATGTGCGCAGCCCACTCCAGCCCGGACGCCGGACCGTGCGGCAGGACACGCGACGCCTCGTCGGGGACGGATCCGGCCCCGACGAGGCCGCCCGAACGGCACCTGAACGACCGGGCGGCGGCAGGTCGACGGCCGCACGTTCCACGACGGACCGCGGGCCGTGCCGCGGTGGGGAGGAGCGGCACGCGCAGACACAGCGCCCGGGCGAACTCCATGACGCCACCGGACCGTCCAAGGCACCACCGGCGCGATCGGCGTCGTCGCGGCGGGTGGCCGGGACCGCCCCGGCCGCGAGACCATGGCCCGGCCACCGGACGGCCGACCGAGGGAAACCGCGATGCGTCCTGCCGCCATCACCGCCCTGCCTCACGTGGACGAGCACGCGACCGTCGTCGCGGCCGGCGCCGACGCCGTCTGGCGCGGCATCGGGGATGTCCTGGACCGCTCCTTCGCGAGTTCCGGGGCCACCCGTTACGCCCGCGTGGTGGGCTGCGCGGACCGGGCGGCGTCCGGCCCGCGGCCGCTGGCCGAGGGTTCGACGGTGCCGGGCTTCCGGGTCGCCTCAGCCGTCCCGGGGCAGGAGTTGGTGCTCACCGGGCGGCACCGCTTCTCGTCGTACGCCCTGATCTTCCGGCTCGAGCAGGCGGGCCCGGGACGCTCCCGCCTGCGCGCGGAGACCCGGGCGGCCTTCCCCGGCCCGGCCGGCCGCCTCTACCGGGCGCTGGTGATCGGCACGGGCGGCCACGCGGCCGGGATGCGGCGCCTGCTCTCGGCGATCGGCCGCCGGGCGGCGACGGGCTGACGCGGCCCCAGACCTGGGGGCTCTCGTTTGGATCATGCCGGGCTCGCGGGCCCTGGCACCGCTCCCCCAAGCTCTTCGAGCAGGGGGCACCCCCAGCCGCGTTGTCGTCGGGCGGCAGGGCTCCGCCCTGCCGCCCGCCTTACGATCCTTCCCCACCGCCTGAAGGGCGTGGGAGGTGCCCCCGGCACCGGACCCCGCTGCCTGCTCCGGCCCGATCCGAACGAAAGACCCTAGCCGGGCGCTCCCGAGGAGAATCGGCGCAGCAGGGGCGAGAGCACCAGGACGGACTTCGTCCGTTCCACGAACGGTTCGCCGGCGATCCGCTCCAGGACCCGCTCGAAGTGCCGCATGTCGGCGGCGAAGACCTGGACGATCGCGTCCGCCTCGCCGGTGACGGTGGAGGCGGACACGACCTCCTGGTAGCGCTCCAGGCCGCGCTGGATGGTCTCCGGGGAAGTGTTGCTGCGGCAGTAGATCTCGACGAACCCCTCCGTCTCCCAGCCGAGTGCCGCCGGGTCGACCCGGACGGTGAAACCGGTGATGGCCCCGGTGGCGCGCAGCCGGTCCACGCGCCGCTTCACGGCGGGCGCGGACAGGCCGACCAGCTGCCCGATGTCCGCGTAGGAGCGGCGGGCGTCCTCCGCGAGGGCGTGCACGATGCGTTCGTCGAGATCGTTCAGCACTGTGGGTGGATCACTTCTCGGGACTCGGCGGCTCAGTTCCAACTGGCGTGCAGCGGCTTGCCCTCGGCGTAGCCGGCCGCGCTCTGGATGCCGACGATGGCCTTGTCGGCGAACTCCTCCAGGGAGCCGGCCCCGGCATAGGTGCACGAGGAGCGGACGCCCGCGATGATCGAGTCGATCAGGTCCTCGACGCCCGGCATGACCGGGTCGAGGAACATCCGGGAGGTGGAGATGCCCTCCTCGAACAGCGCCTTGCGGGCGCGGTCGTACGCCGACTCCTCGGAGGTGCGGTTGCGGACCGCGCGCGCGGATGCCATGCCGAACGACTCCTTGTAGGGGCGGCCGTTCGCGTCGTGCTGGAGGTCGCCGGGCGACTCGTAGGTGCCCGCGAACCAGGAGCCGATCATCACGTTGGACGCGCCGGCCGCGAGCGCCATCGCCACGTCGCGCGGGTGGCGGACACCGCCGTCGGCCCACACGTGCTTGCCGTACTTCTTCGCCTCGGCCGCGCACTCCAGGACCGCGGAGAACTGCGGGCGGCCCACGCCGGTCATCATGCGGGTGGTGCACATGGCGCCCGGTCCCACACCGACCTTGACGATGTCCGCGCCCGCCTCGATCAGGTCCTTGACGCCCTCGGCGGAGACGACGTTGCCGGCGGCGACCGGCACCTTCGGGTCGAGGTCGCGCACCAGCTTGACGGCGTTGATCATCGACTCCTGGTGGCCGTGCGCGGTGTCGATGACGAGCGTGTCGACGCCCGCGTCGAGCAGCTGCTCGGCCTTGCCGGCCACGTCGCCGTTGATGCCCACGGCGGCGGCGATGCGCAGCTTGCCCCGGGCGTCGGTGGCCGGGGTGTACAGCGTGGCGCGCAGGGCGCCCTTGCGGGTGAGGATGCCGGCGAGCCTGCCGTCCTTGTCCACGGCGGGCGCGTAGCGGCGGTTGGCCGCGTCGAGGGTGTTGAAGGCCTCGCGCGGGTCGATGTCCGCGTCCAGCAGGAGCAGGTCCTTGCTCATGACCACTTCGAGTTGGGTGAAGCGGTCGACGCCGGTGAGGTCCCGGTCGGTGACCACGCCGACCGGCCGGTGCTGCTCGTCGACGACCACGCCGGCGTTGTGCGCGCGCTTGGGCAGCAGGGCCAGGGCGTCGGCGACGGTCTGGTGCGGGGCCAGCACGATCGGGGTGTCCAGGACCAGGTGGCGGCTCTTGACCCAGGAGATCACGTCGGTGACGACGTCGATCGGGATGTCCTGCGGGATGACCACCAGTCCGCCGCGGCGGGCCACGGTCTCGGCCATGCGGCGCCCGGCGATGGCGGTCATGTTGGCGACGACGAGCGGGATGGTGGTGCCCGTGCCGTCCGGGGAGCTGAGGTCCACGCCCTGACGTGAGCCGACCGCGCTGCGGCTCGGCACCATGAAGACGTCGTCGTACGTCAGGTCGTACGCGGGCTGGATGTCATTGAGGAAACGCACGTGCCGCACATCCCAGTCGATCAGAGGTGACCCCCGGGCAGGTCCGCCAGGGGGAAAGAGCACGTACTTCATTCTCCCATGGCGCGGGCCGTGTCATGCCCGGACGAAACGTCCAGGCCTGCCTGCGGCCCCCTAGGAGGAACCTCCAAGCGCGAGGGCGACGTCCAGGGCGGGCCGGCCGTCCACCGCGGCGGCGAAGACCTCCTCGGCGATCTCCCATTCCTCCGGCCTGGCCTGCGCGTACGCCTTCCAGCCCCGTACCACGATCAGCATTCCGCGCTCCACGGCCTCGGCGGGCCACAGGGTCTCGTCGCCCAGGCTGTCGGCCAGCGCGTCCCAGTTCCGTCCGAACCAGTCGGGCAGCGCGAGGGCACGGGCGGCGCGGTCCATCAGTGCCGCCTTGTCCGTGACACCGTCGAGGTCCAGCGCGACCACGACCCGGCCCGCCAGGTCTTCGCTCATCTCAGAACCGCCCGGAACGTGTTGTAGTGATCATCGGTGTAGTAGAACTCCCCGCCCTGGCCCGTGACGATGCGTCTGGCCCCTCGATCGCGCGACCCCGGCGTCCGCACCGTGTACTCGTGGTAGTAGCCGCGCGGCTCCTTGGGCAGCCGCCCCTCGAAATTGCCGAACACGGTGTTGTCCTGCCGGTACGGGTAGGGGCCGCCCTTGTCGATGAGGTCCAGGGTCTGCCGGGCCTCGGCCGGCAGCCGGGACTGGCTGATCGTGGTCATCCCGCGGGCCCACGACGGGGCGGAGGGGTCGGAACCGGCCGGCCCGGAGGGCGAGCAGCCCGTCAGGAGGACGACGAGCGTGACGAGGAGCCCCGCGAGCACACGGGGGACGAACCGCAGCAGCATGCCGTTGATGCTCCCACGGCCGTCCCGCGCGGGCTCGTCAGGGGCCGTCCGGGTCCGCCCTGTTGAGAGCGGGCCTGGGGGTGGGCCCCGCCGTCATCAGGTAGTCCGCGGCCGAGGTGTCCGTGACCAGGCTGGTGACCAGGCCGGACCGCAGCACCGCGTCGATCGCCGCCGCCTTGCGCTGCCCGCCCGCGATCGCGACGACCTCGGGGATACGGCGCAGTTGGTCGGCCTTGACCGTGATGCACCGCTCCCCCAGGTCCCGTCCGATCCGGCGGCCCTCGGCATCGAAGAGGTGCGCGGCCATCTCGGCGGCGACGCCGAGCGAGGCGTAGTGGGCCCGCTCCTCGTCACTGAGCATGTCGTGCACCGTGGAGATGCCCGGCTCCCAGGAACCGATGGACACACAGGCGACCGTGACCTTGTCGAAGTACTCGAAGGCGCGCGCGATCCCGGTCTGATGGCGCAGCGCCGCCGCGGTGGCCGCGTCCGGCAGCAGCATCGGCGCGTAGATGGGGTGGGCGTCGCCGCCCGAGACCTGGGCGGCGCGGCGCACGGCCTCCACCGAGCCGCGCTCGGACGTTCCGGCGTCGTACACCCCCGTCAGCTGCACCACCGTGCACGGCGGCAGCCGGTTCAGGGCCGCCGCCATGTGGATGGTGGACCGGCCCCAGGCCAGGCCCAGCACGTCTCCCTCGTCGACGAGCTCGCCGAGCAGGTCGGCGGCTACTTCGCCGAGGTTCTCGGGGTCGGGCGTCTCCTCCGCCTCGGCCGGGGACTCGACCACGACGGCGTGCCTGAGGCCGTACCGGGCGCGGAGCGCGTCGGAGCGCTCGGCGTCCAGCTCGGCCGGCACGCGGATCTCGATGCGCACGAGATCCCGTTCGAGAGCGGTCTCCAGGACCCGGGCCACCTTGAAGCGGCTGACGCCGAACTCCTCGGCGATCTGGATCTTCGATTTGCCCTCGAGGTAGAAACGGCGGGCCATGGCCGCCGCCTGCACCAGCTCAGCGGGTCCCATCCGCATGGCTGACCGGCCCGCCGACATACCCGACACGGCGATCTCCTCACTGCTGTTCACACTCTGGATTCACCGTTCATCCTTGCAGATTCGGCGCGCTTGATCAGCCCTGATGGGGAGCCGTTCACGTAGCCGTTGTTCAGTGGCCGCACGCCCAGGAGGCCTTGGTGGTGGCCGATTCCGCCTGACCGCGCAGGGCACGCACCGCTTCTGCGGGGTCCTGCGCCCCGTAGACCGCCGAGCCTGCGACGAACACGTCCGCGCCGGCTTCCGCGCACCGCTCGATCGTCGAGGCCGACACCCCACCGTCGACCTGGAGCCACAGCTGGAGGCCGTGCTTGCCGATCAGCTCCCGGGTGCGGCGGATCTTGGGCAGCATGATGTCGAGGAAGGCCTGGCCGCCGAAGCCCGGCTCCACCGTCATGATCAGGAGCATGTCGAGCTCGGGGAGCAGGTCCTCGTACGGCTCGATGGGGGTGGCGGGCTTGAGGGCCATCGAGGCCCGCGCGCCCTTGGCGCGGATCTCGCGGGCCAGCCGGACGGGGGCGGCGGCCGCCTCGACGTGGAAGGTCACGGAGGAGGCACCCGCCTCGACGTACTGCGGCGCCCAGCGGTCGGGCTGCTCGATCATCAGGTGGCAGTCCAGCGGAGTGTCCGTCGCCCGGGCCAGGGACTCCACTACGGGCACGCCGAGCGTGAGGTTCGGGACGAAGTGGTTGTCCATGACGTCGACGTGGAGCCAGTCGGCACCTTCGACCGCCTTCGCCTCCTCGGCGAGACGCGCGAAGTCGGCGGACAGGATGCTGGGGTTGATCTGCACGGCCATGACCCAAGCGTGCCATGCCCGCGCCCGCCGGTTCGCCCCGGTACCCGGCTGAAGTCCGGGAGGGCTGAGAAGGGGCCGGTCAGGCGGTGCGGCGGATCAGGGCCAGGTACATCGCGTCGGTTCCGTGCAGGTGCGGCCACAGCTGTACGTCGGGGCCGTCGCCGAGAGCCGGGACGCCCGGCAGCAGCGGGCGGGCGTCGATCGGGTCGGCTCCGGGGAACTGCTTGAGCACGTCGGCGACCACGGCGCGGGTCTCGGCGAGGTGGGGCGAGCAGGTCGCGTAGCCGACCACGCCGCCGACGCGCACCGACTCCAGTGCCGTGCGCAGCAGGCCGCGCTGGAGCGGGGCGAAGCCGTCCAGGTCCTCCGGACGGCGCCGCCACCGCGCCTCGGGGCGCCTGCGCAGGGCGCCCAGCCCGGTGCAGGGGACGTCGACGAGGACGCGGTCGAAGCTGCCCGGCCGCCAGGCGGGGCGCGTGCCGTCGGCGGCGATCACCTGGTACGGACCGGGGTTGCCGGCCAGCGCCTTCGCCACCAGCCCGGCCCGGTGGGGCTGCTTCTCGGAGGCCAGCAGGACGGCTCCGCGCTCGGCGGCGAGCGCGGCCAGCAGGGCCGCCTTGCCGCCGGGGCCCGCGCATCCGTCGAGCCACTTCCCGTCGGGGCCGTCGAGGGGCGCGTTCGCCAGGGCGAGCGCGACGAGCTGGCTGCCCTCGTCCTGGACGCCGGCCCGGCCCTCCCGTACGGCGTCCACGGCGCCCGGTTCGCCGCCCTCGGTGAGCCGCACGGCGTACGGCGACCAGCGGCCCGGCACCGCGGCCTCCTCGCGCAGCAGCTCCTCGGCGGTGGCCCGTCCGGGCCGGGCGACCAGGGTCACCTCCGGCCGCTCGTTGTCGGCCTCCAGCAGGTCCTCGATCCCGGCGCGTTGGCCGCCGAGGGAGTCCCACAGGGCGGAGACGACCCAGCGGGGGTGGGAGTGGACGACGGCGAGGTGGTCCTCGGGGTCCTCGTCGTAGGGCGGGGCGACCTTCTCCAGCCATCCGTCGAGGTCGTTCTGTGCGACCTTGCGCAGCACGGCGTTGACGAACTTGGCCCGCCCGTCGCCGAGGACGACCCGGGCAAGCTCGACGGTGGCGGACACGGCGGCGTGGCTCGGGATGCGCGTCCCGAGCAGCTGGTGGGCGCCGAGGGACAGCACGTCCAGGACGGGCGGGTCGACCTCCCGGAGCGGACGGTCGACGCAGGCCGCGAGGATCGCGTCGTACGTCCCCTGGCGGCGCAGCGTGCCGTACACCAGCTCGGTGGCCAGCGCGGCGTCCCGGCCGTCGAAGTCGCCCTTCTCGCGTGCCTTGCGCAGCAGCGGCGGCAGGACGAGGTTGGCGTAGGCGTCCCGCTCGTCCACGGCGCGCAGCGCCTCGAAGGCGAGGATGCGGACGGGGTCCTTCTGGGGTCGGCGGTAGGGCTTGGCGGGCCTGCGGGGCCGACGGGTGTCGCTCACGAAAAAGGTGCTCCGGTTTTCTGGGTGCGCCGCGCTCGGACGCGCTGTGCACCCAGCCTACGTCCCGGTCCGGGCCGCCCGGTCAGCCGCCGAACGTCTCGCCCTCGGCGATGCGCGCCCCGCGCGCCCAGTCCGCCGCCCGCATCGGCTTCTTGCCCTGCGCCTGCACCCACAGCAGGTCGACGGCGTACGAACCGGTGCCGACGTGGACATTGTTCTTGCCGACGGCGAGCGCGCCCGGGGCGAGGTCGGTGCGCTGCGGCGCCGGGGCGGCCTGGATCAGCTTGAGCCGCTCACCGCGGAACGTGGTCCAGGCGCCGGGCGCCGGTGTGCAGCCGCGAACCACGCGGTCCACGCGCAGGGCGGGGGCCGTCCAGTCGACCCGGGCGTCCTCGACGGTGATCTTGGGGGCGAGGGTGACGCCCTCGGCCGGCTGCGGCACGGCCTTGAGGGTGCCGTCCTCGATGCCGTCCATGGTCGCGGCGAGCAGTCCGGCCCCGGCGAGGGCGAGCCGGGTGAGCAGGTCGCCGCTGGTGTCGGTGGGCCGGATCTCCTCGGTGACGGTGCCGTAGACCGGGCCGGAGTCGAGTCCTTCCTCGATGAGGAAGGTGGACGCGCCGGTGATCTCGTCCCCGGCCATGAGGGCGTGCTGCGCGGGGGCGGCGCCGCGCCAGGCGGGCAGCAGGGAGAAGTGCAGGTTGACCCAGCCGTGGGCGGGGATGTCGAGGGCCACCCTGGGCAGCAGAGCGCCGTAGGCGACGACCGGGCAGCAGTCCGGGGCGATCTCCCTCAGCCGCTCCAGGAACTCCGGGTCCTGCGGCTTGAGCGGCTTGAGGACCTCGATGCCGGCCTCCTCCGCCCGTTCGGCGACCGGGCTCGCGACCAGCCTGCGCCCGCGCCCGGCCGGCGCGTCGGGCCGGGTGACGACGGCGGCCACCTCGTGCCGCCCGGAGGCGAGCAGTGCGTCCAGAGCGGGAACGGCGACCTCGGGGGTACCGGCGAAGACGAGCTTCATGGGGTGACTTGGGCCTCTCGGGCGGGATGGACGGCGGGCAGCGCACCAGTCTATGACCATGGGCGGAAAGCCGTGGCGGACAGGCGGGACGGCGGGCGACGGGCCGGGCGGCAGACGACGAGAGGTGAGGACCGTCGGCCGGCCGCGCAGCGCGCGTCCGGCGCACGGGGGCGTACATATGTGTGCCTACGCCCCCACACCGTGACCCGTGGAGCGCAAGCGCGTTGGTCAAGAAAGAGTTGACCACAGCGGGCCGGCTGCTCGGCCCGATTCCTTTCAACGCCGGTTCGAGAGGCTTGTTCATGGCCGACCACGCAACCCACGACGCCCAGGCCCGGGCCAGCCTGCACTTGCTGGTGCGGGACATCGAGCGGGTCCGCCGGCAGGTGGACGCGCTGCGCACGCTCACCGCCCAGCTGGGCAACGTCTACCGCCCGCGCCGCTCCGGCCCCTCCACGGGCTTCGTCGTCTACGGGCGTGCCCCCGCCCCGACCGTCCGTCTCGCACAGGAGCTGCGGGACAGTGTCGAGACCCTGGTCACGGCCGCCGTGGACTTCGACCGCTCGCTCGGCTTCTCGTGGGACGCCGTCGGCTCGGCCCTCGGCGTCACCAAGCAGGCGGTCCACCGGCGCTACGGCGCCCGCCGCGCAGCGGCCCAGGCGGCCGCCGAGGCCGAGCGGGCCCCGGAGCCGACGGGCACCCGTACGGTCAATGTCGGCACCGGCATCCCCACGGTCCCCGCGGCCCGCTCCATGCCGACCCAGCCGACGGCCGGCAGCCCGGTCCTCCGCGACGAGCCCCGCCCCACCGCCTTCCCCGGCCCCCGCAACGGCTGACGTCCCCTTCCCGTGTCCCCTCCCGGCGGGCACCCGGGAGGGTCCTGACACCGCCGCCGGCCGGGCAACGACGGCACCTGTCGGCCACACCTCACACGGTCCCGGCGCGGCCGGGCACCATGGTGGCCCGCCCGCTCCGGCCCGACGGCGGCCGGGCACCCCGACGGAGCCCGTGCCGGTACGACGCCGTACGGCCTCGGCCACCACATCGAGCCCTCGGGGCGCACCCCAGGGCAGCGGCCCCGCGCAGACCCAACCGCCTAATGACCTGACCGGCGATCCGTCCACCGCAGGGCACCAACTCGCCCGCGCCTCACGGAGACTGGGGCTCCTGCGCACCCACGGCCCGGCCGGGGCGCGCGGGCCTTCGGCGAGCGGCGGTTCAGGGGGCACGAGTTGCCGACCCTCCACCGCGCGGCCGCCCCACGGGTGGCGGGAGCCCGGGCGCGGGGAACGCGGCATCGGCGCACGAAGACTCGGCCGCCCGCACACTCACAGCCCGGCCGAGACGCGGACCTTCAGCGAGCGGCAGTACAGGAGGCGGGAATTCCCGGCCCCTTCACCACGCGGGCGTTGCCGAGTCAGCCGATGTCCGGTGGGTCGACGCGTATCCAGACCGGGTCGTGGGTTCCGCGGGCCAGGCGGGCCGCCTGGGCGGACTTCAGGGCGGAGGCCAAGGCGGCTCCGCTGCCTGGCGGAACGCGGATCAGTGCCCGCGTCCAGTGTTCACCGGGTGGGGGCGCGCCGGAGCGGCGAGGGCGGCCCGGACGCGTGACCGGCAGCGGGACAGGGCCCAACACCTCGGCCTCGCATGGCAGTTCGACGGTGGGGAGGAAGTCCGCCACTGCCTCCGCCGGGCCCGACACGGCCGCCATGCGGGACACCGGCGGGAAACCGAGTTCGGCACGTTCGGACAGCTCCCGCAGGGCGTGACCGACGGGGTCCCAGCGCACCAGCGCCTGCACGGGCCGCAGGGTCGGTTCGGCGACGACGACCACGGTGCCGCCCGCCGGCTGCGGCCGGACGAGCGCGGCCGCCGCGATCCAGCGCCGCAGCGCGTCCTCGCCCGCGCGCAGATCGGGCCGCCCGAGCATGGCCCAGCCGTCCAGGAGCAGGGCCGCCGCGTACCCGCCCTCGGCGACCGGCTCCGCGCCCGGGGTGCTCACCACCAGCGAGGGTGTCCCCGGCACCGTGTCCAGCACGTGCTCGCGCCCCGAGGTCCGCACCGGCACGGACGGGAACGCCCGGCCCAGTTCCTCGGCGGTCCGCCGGGCCCCGACGACCTGGGCCCGCAGCCGGAACGAGCCGCACTCGGGGCAGTGCCAGGCGGACTCCTCCCGCCCGCACCAGCCACAGCCGAGCGCTCCCGCGTCCTGCTGCTGGAGGGGTCCCGAGCAGTGCCGGCACCGCGCGGGCGCCCGGCAGTGCGCGCAGGCCATCCGCGGTACGTACCCCCGGCGGGGCACCTGCACCAGCACGGGCCCGTGCCGCAGTCCCTCCCTGGCCGCCTGCCAGGCGAGCGAGGGCAGCCGTGCCGCCCGCGCGGCCTCGTCCCGTGCGAGATCGGCGTCGCCCACCGTACGCACGAGCGGAGCCGCTCGCCGCACCTGTTCCCTCCCGGCGACGAGCGGCCGGGCCCAGCCGCTCTCGACAAGCTGTGCCGCCTCCACCGTGCAGCTCCAACCACCCAGCAGGAAACCGCACTTGTCCTGCGCGGCGCGCAGCAGCAGCACCTCGCGGGCATGCGGCTGCGGCGCGTGCTGCTCGCTGTGGCTGTCGTCCCCGTCGTCCCACAGCGCGACCAGCCCGAGATCCCGCACCGGCGCGAACATGGCGGCCCGGGTGCCGACGACGGCCCGCACGGAGCCCCGGCGCACGGCGAGCCACTGCCGGTACCGCTTCTCCGGCCCAGCGTCGGCGGTGAGCAGCGCGTGCCGCCCCTCGCCGAGGAGGGCCGTCAGCGCGGCGTCGACCCGGGCGGCGGCCCGCCCGTCCGGTACGACGACGAGCGCACCGCGCCCCGAGGCGAGCGCGGCGACGACGACGCGGGCCAGTTCCTCGCTCCATTCGGGCCCGGGCAGCGCGTTCCACACCGCACGCGGCGACCCGCCGGCGGCCAGGGCCTGCACGAACGCGGCCCCCCGCTCGTATCGGGCCCAGGAGCCCGCGTCGGGCGCGGACGGCGGCGGCAGCGGTGCGGGTGAGGGCCGTTCCTCGGCCCGCGCCCTGCGCGGCGGCACGGCGAGTTGCAGGACGTCGGCGACGCTGCCCGCGTACCGGTCGGCGACGGCCCGCGCCAGGCCGAGCAGTTCCTCGCTGAGCACGGGCTCGGGCGACACCACCTGGGCGAGCGCGGCCAGCGGCCCCGAGTAGTCGGACTCGGCCCGGCGCTCGATCAGGTACCCGTCGATGAGGCCGCCGCCCTCGCGCCGTCCCTCGCGCACCCGGTGCCGTCCGGCTCCGAACCGCACGCGCACCCGCACCCCGGGCCGCGCGTCGGCGTCCAGTTCGGCGGGCACGGCGTAGTCGAAGTACCGGTCGAGGTGCAGGGCGCCCTTGTCGACCAGTACGCGCGCCACGGGCAGTTCCCCGGCGAGCGCGGCACCTCGCCAGGTGCGCGGCTTGGCCCGCGGCTCCTTCGCCTTGCGCACGCTCTCCCGGATGAGCGCAAGCTGCTCCGGCGGCGCCCCCGCGGCCCCGCCGTCCCCCGTCCCGTTCTCGCTGCTCACGCTTGCATTCTTACCAAACGGGACCGACAACCGACGGCGAGCGAGGCCCGGACCCTCCTGGGGTCCGGGCCTCGCTCAGGTCTCGCGGCAGCCGGGGTTCTACAGCCCCGGTCCTACAGCCCCGCCGCCTCGCGCAGCGCGTCCACGCGGTCCGTGCGCTCCCAGGTGAAGTCGGGCAGCTCGCGGCCGAAGTGGCCGTAGGCGGCGGTCTGGGCGTAGATCGGGCGGAGCAGGTCGAGGTCGCGGATGATGGCGGCCGGACGCAGGTCGAAGACGTCGTCGATCGCCTTCTCGATCTTCTCGGGCTCCACCTTGTGGGTGCCGAAGGTCTCCACGAACAGGCCCACCGGCTCGGCCTTGCCGATCGCGTAGGCGACCTGGACCTCGCAGCGGGAGGCCAGGCCCGCCGCCACCACGTTCTTCGCGACCCAGCGCATCGCGTACGCGGCCGAGCGGTCCACCTTGGACGGGTCCTTGCCGGAGAAGGCGCCGCCGCCGTGGCGGGCCATGCCGCCGTAGGTGTCGATGATGATCTTGCGGCCGGTCAGTCCCGCGTCGCCCATCGGGCCGCCGATCTCGAACCGGCCGGTGGGGTTGACCAGCAGCCGGTAGCCCTCGGTGTCCAGCTTGATGCCGTCGTCCAACAGCGCCTTCAGCTCCGGCTCTACGACGAACTCGCGGATGTCGGGCGCCAGCAGCGAGTCCAGGTCGATGTCGGAGGCGTGCTGCGAGGAGACGACCACGGTGTCCAGACGGACCGCCTTGTCGCCGTCGTACTCGATGGTGACCTGCGTCTTGCCGTCCGGGCGCAGGTAGGGGATCGTGCCGTTCTTGCGCACGTCCGACAGGCGCTTGGACAGCCGGTGCGCCAGGAAGATCGGCAGCGGCATCAGCGTCGGGGTCTCGTCGGAGGCGTAGCCGAACATCAGACCCTGGTCGCCCGCGCCCTGCCGGTCCAGCTCGTCGAAGTCGTCGCCCGCGGCTACACCCTCGACCCGGGACTCGTACGCCGTGTCCACGCCCTGTGCGATGTCCGGGGACTGCGCGCCGATCGAGACGGACACGCCGCAGGAGGCGCCGTCGAAGCCCTTCTTGGAGGAGTCGTAGCCGATCTCGAGGATCTTGTCGCGGACCAGGGTCGCGATGTCCGCGTAGGTCTTGGTCGTGACCTCGCCGGCCACGTGCACCAGGCCGGTGGTGATCAGTGTCTCCACCGCGACCCGGGAGGTCGGGTCCTCGCGCAGAAGCGCGTCGAGAATGGTGTCGCTGATCTGGTCAGCGATCTTGTCGGGGTGACCCTCGGTCACGGACTCCGAGGTGAACAGGCGACGGGACACAACGCTCCCTGGGGTTGCAGCGGCTGCTGGCTGATCATTGGCGGACGGGCACGGGGCTGCGCCCGGCGTCGTCCGAGAACAGTTTATCGGTCGCGCTCGGCCGCCGGCCCACCCGTCTCGCCTCTCGGGAGCGCTGTGACCTGCGGCACGGGCATTCTGCCCAAGCCCGGCGACCTTGGCCAGAGTCGCCACGCGCCGGGCTTCGACGTTCGAGGGGGCCCTACGGTGCAGGGGCGCTCAGCCCAGCCGGGCGCCCACCAGGTCCCACACGGTGTCGGCCAGGGCCTCCTTCGGACCGTGCGGCACGGGGGTCTCGCCGCCGTCGGCGGCCAGCACCACGGCCTCGTTGTCCTCCGCGCCGAAGGTCCTGCGCTCCCCCACCTCGTTGACCACGAGCAGGTCGCAGCCCTTGCGCGCGAGTTTCTTGCGCCCGTTGGCGAGGACGTCGTCCGTTTCCGCGGCGAAGCCCACGATCACCTGTCCGGGCCGCGCCCGTTCGGCTGATATCTCCGCGAGGATGTCCGGATTGCGCACCAGCGCGATGGGCTCGGGGTCTGCGCCGTCCTTCTTCTTGATCTTGCCGGCCGCGTAGGTCGCGGGGCGGAAGTCGGCGACCGCGGCGGCCATGACCACCGCGTCGGCGTCCGCGGCGGCCTTCAGCACCGCCTCCCGCAGCTGCACGGCCGTGCCGACCCGGACGACGTCCACGCCCGCCGGATCCGGCAGGACGGTGTTGGCGGCCACGAGCGTGACCCGGGCCCCGCGGGCCGCCGCCGTCCGCGCGAGGGCGTAGCCCTGCTTGCCGGAGGAGCGGTTGCCGAGGAAGCGGACGGGGTCGAGGGGCTCGCGGGTGCCGCCGGCGCTGACGACGACGTGCCGCCCGGCGAGGTCGGGCTCGGTCGCACCCCGGGCGAGCACACGGCGGCAGACCTCGAAGATCTCCACCGGGTCGGGCAGCCGGCCCTTTCCGGTGTCGACGCCGGTCAGCCGGCCGACCGCCGGTTCGATGACGACGGCGCCGCGGCGGCGCAGCGTCGCCACGTTGTCCTGGGTGGCCGGGTGCTCCCACATCTCGGTGTGCATCGCGGGGGCGAAGACCACCGGGCAGCGGGCGGTGAGCAGGGTGTTGGTCAGCAGGTCGTCGGCGAGGCCGTGGGCGGCCCTGGCCAGCATGTCGGCGGTGGCGGGGGCGACGACCACCAGGTCGGCCTGCTGCCCGATGCGCACGTGCGGGACCTCGTGGACGTCGTCCCAGACCTCGGTGGAGACGGGGTGGCCCGACAGGGCGGACCAGGTCGCGGCGCCGACGAAGTGCAGCGCCGAGGCGGTCGGCACCACACGCACGTCGTGACCGGATTCGGTCAGCCTGCGCAGCAGCTCGCACGCCTTGTAGGCGGCGATGCCGCCACCGACCCCCAGAACGACCTTGGGCTTGCTCACCGGGCCTCCCCGCACTCGACACAGGTACGCCGCGGCTCGTCGGCGTACGCGTTCCATGCTGCATCATCGCGCGGGCGGCCCCCGCACCCCGAGCAGACCACGGGCCCGGCAGCGCGGCTGCCGGGCCCGTGGAGAAACGGCTATGAAGAACCGAGGGGGCTTACTGCCCCGGGCCCTCGACGGCTTCGGACGTCAGCAGGCCCGCGTTGATCTCGCGCAGGGCGATGGAGAGCGGCTTCTCGTGGACGTGGGTGTCGACGAGGGGACCGACGTACTCGAGGAGGCCCTCGCCGAGCTGCGAGTAGTACGCGTTGATCTGGCGGGCCCGCTTGGCCGCGTAGATCACGAGGCTGTACTTCGAGTCGGTGGCCTCGAGGAGCTCGTCGATCGGCGGGTTGATGATGCCCTCGGGCGCGGAGATGGAAGAGGACACGCTCTACCTTCCGATGGATGGGAAAGAATCAGTCGGTGCGACCGTCACGGTCACTGTCACGATCACACAACGTCCATCAAGGCTAGCAGCTCGCGCGCCACGTCCTCGACGGAGGTGTTGACCAGGGTCTCGTCGAACTCCGGCTCGGCCGCGAGTTCGACCTTCGCCGCCTCCAGCCGCCGTTCGATCACCTCGGGCGGCTCGGTCCCCCGCCCGGTGAGCCTGCGCACGAGCTCCTCCCAGGAGGGAGGAGCCAGGAACACCAGCCGGCCCTCGGGCATGGACTCGCGGACCTGCCGGGCGCCCTGGAGGTCGATCTCCAGCAGGACCGGCACGCCCGCCTCCAGGTGCCCCAGCACGGCGGCACGCGGCGTGCCGTAGCGGTTGCCCGCGAACTCGGCCCATTCCAGCAACTCGCCATTGGCGATCATCTTGTCCATCTCCTCGTCGGTGACGAAGAAGTAATGAACGCCGTGCTGCTCACCGGGGCGGGGCTTGCGGGTCGTCGCCGACACCGACAGCCAGACCTCGGGGTGCTCCTTGCGCATATGGGCGACGACCGTGCTCTTGCCGACCCCGGAGGGGCCGGAGAGCACGGTCAGCCGCGGACGTGCGTCCGGGGGTACGGGGGTCGCGCCCCGGGGTGTTACAGCCATGCGGCGATTATTCCAGCAATCGCGCAGTGCCCGGGACTTCTGCCCGGAGCCCCCGGATTCAGGAGCCGGTGCTGCCGAACTCGCGCTCCAGGGAGGCGATCTGGTTGGACCCGAGGCCGCGCACGCGACGGCTCTCGGAGATGCCGAGCCGCTCCATGATCTGCTTGGCGCGGACCTTGCCCACGCCCGGCAGGGACTCAAGAAGGGCGGACACCTTCATCTTGCCGATGACGTCGTTTTCCTGGCCCTGCTTGATGACCTCGTGCAGGGAGGCGCCGGAGTGCTTGAGTCGATTCTTGACCTCGGCCCGCTCCCGGCGAGCCGCGGCGGCCTTTTCGAGCGCGGCTGCGCGCTGTTCAGGGGTTAGGGGCGGAAGAGCCACGCCTACGTCACCTCGGATGTCGAACTGTCGGATACGGACCGGTGAGGAACCTAGTCGCCCCACACCTGGGGAGCTACGAGCAACACGCTTGCCCGTTCTCCCCCACTACCTTGAGGGCGTGGGAGGCGCCCCCACTCGACGGAGACTAGCGGTCCCGTCCGCCGGAGTCAGCGAGAACAGCGGAAAAGTCCTGGTCAGCCTCCGCCAGGCCGGGCATTTAGGACATAATGCCCCGGATTTGAGGATGTATCCAGCCTCAGGCGGACCCCTGGCCACCCGTCCGGGCACTCAGCCGCCGGTCACCGCGGTCCTGATCTCCCCCGCGAAGCGCTGAGCGGCGCCGCGCAGCGCCGCCACCTCGGGACCGTGACGCAGAACACCCCGGCTGACGCTCGGGACCACGTTGCGCACAGCGGAGCCGAACACCCGGGGAAGATCGGCCGGCGTCGCTCCCTGCGCCCCGATCCCCGGCGCGAGCAGCGGCCCGCCCATGTCCAGGTCGTACGGCGACAGGTCGCCCAGCGTGGCCCCCACCACCGCGCCGAAGGAGCCGAGCGGGGCCTGCCCCGCGTTCTCCTCGGCGAGGTGCGCGAGCACGGTCGCGGCGACGGTGCGGCCGTCGGGCCGCACGGCGTGCTGGACCTCGGCGCCCTCCGGGTTGGAGGTCAGCGCCAGCACGAACAGGCCCGCGCCGCTCTCCCGCGCCAGGTCGACCGCGGGCCTCAGGGACCCGTAGCCGAGGTACGGCGAGACGGTGAGCGCGTCCGAGAACAGCGGCGCGTCCTTGCGCAGGAACGACTCGGCGTAGGCGGCCATGGTGGAGCCGATGTCGCCGCGCTTGGCGTCCATGACGACCAGCGCCCCGGCCGCCCGGGCCTCCTCGACCGACTTCTCCAGGACGGCGAGGCCGCGCGAGCCGAAACGCTCGTAGAAGGCGCTCTGCGGCTTCAGGGCGGCCACCCGGTCGGCCAGCGCCTCCACCACGGTGCGGCTGAACCGCTCCAGACCGGCCACGTCGTCGTTCAGGCCCCACTCGGCGAGCAGCGAGGCGTGCGGGTCGATGCCGACGCACAGCGGGCCGCGCTCGTCCATGGCACGGCGCAGACGCGCGCCGAAGGGTTCCATCGGGCTCATGCCGTCTCCCTTGCCTTCCTTACGTCGGCGCCGACCGCGTCGGCGAGGGTGGCGTACGGGCTGGTCCGCAGGCGTGCGGCGAGCCCCTTGTGGATCGCGCGGCTCCAGAAGGGCCCCTGGTAGACGAAGGCGCTGTAGCCCTGGACCAGGGTGGCGCCGGCCAGGATGCGCTGCCAGGCGTCCTCGGCGTTCTCGATGCCGCCGACGCCCACCAGGGTGATGCGGTCGCCCACGCGCGCGTAGAGGCGGCGCAGCACCTCCAGGGAGCGCGCCTTCAGCGGCGCGCCCGAGAGCCCGCCGGTCTCCTTCACCAGCGAGGGCGCGGACGTCAGACCGAGTCCCTCGCGCGCGATGGTGGTGTTGGTGGCGATGATCCCGTCCAGGCCGAGCTCCACGGCGAGGTCGGCGACGGCGTCGACGTCCTCGCCGGCGAGGTCCGGCGCGATCTTCACCAGCAGCGGCACCCTGCGCCCCGGCACGACCCGGTCGGCGGCCTCGCGCACGGCGGCAAGGAGCGGGCGCAGCGCCTCGGTGGCCTGGAGGTCGCGCAGACCGGGGGTGTTCGGCGAGGAGACGTTGACGACCAGGTAGTCGGCGTACGGGGCCAGCCGCTCGGCGGACTTCACGTAGTCGCCGACGGCCTCCTCCTCCGGGACGACCTTGGTCTTGCCGATGTTGACACCCACGACGGTCCTGAACACGGGCGTGCGCGAGGCCAGGCGCGCGGCGACGGCGAGCGAGCCCTCGTTGTTGAAGCCCATGCGGTTGATCAGGGCGCGGTCCGCGACCAGCCGGAACAGCCGCTTCTTCGGGTTGCCGGGCTGGGGCTCCCCCGTGACCGTGCCGATCTCGACGTGGTCGAAGCCGAGCATCGACATCCCGTCGATCGCCACGGCGTTCTTGTCGAAGCCTGCGGCGAGCCCGAAGGGGCCGTGCATCCGCAGCCCGAGGGCCTCGGTGCGCAGCTCCTTGTGGCGGGGGGCGAGCACGGCGGCGGCGAACGTGCGCAGCACCGGGACGCGGGCGGCGAGCCGGATCCAGCGGAAGGCCAGGTGGTGTGCCTGTTCCGGGTCCATCCGCTGGAAGAACAGACGGAAGAAAAGCTTGTACATCACTGAGTCCTCGGGTGTCCTCGGGGCCCTCAAGGGTCCCCCTGGGTCCTCGTGAAGAGGGGGACACCGTTTCCGGTGTCCCCCTCGGGTCCGCTAGTCGCGGCTCGCGGTCAGGAATCCCGCGTGTTCCTGGAGGGAGCGGACACCCACGTCACCGCGGTGCAGGGCGTCGATGCCCTGGACCGCCGCGGCCAGCGCCTGGACCGTCGTCAGGCACGGCACGGAGCGCGCCACGGCCGCGGTACGGATCTCGTAGCCGTCCAGGCGGCCGCCGGTGCCGTACGGGGTGTTGACGATGAGGTCGACCTCGCCGTCGTGGATGAGCTGGACGATGGTCCGCTCGCCGTTCGGTCCGGTGCCCTGGGACTGCTTGCGCACGACGGTGGCGTTGATGCCGTTGCGCTTGAGCACCTCGGCCGTGCCGGAGGTGGCGAGCAGTTCGAAGCCGTGGGCGACCAGCTCACGGGCCGGGAAGATCATCGACCGCTTGTCCCGGTTGGCGACCGAGATGAAGGCGCGGCCCTTGGTCGGCAGCGGACCGTAGGCCCCGGCCTGCGACTTGGCGTACGCGGTGCCGAAGACGGAGTCGATGCCCATGACCTCGCCGGTGGAGCGCATCTCGGGGCCGAGGACGGTGTCCACGCCGCGTCCGGAGGTGTCCCGGAAGCGGCTCCAGGGCAGCACGGCCTCCTTGACGGAGATCGGCGCGTCCAGCGGCAGCGAGCCGCCGTCGCCGTTCTTCGGCAGCAGCCCCTCCTCGCGCAGCTCGGCGATGGTCGCGCCCAGCGAGATCCGGGCGGCGGCCTTGGCGAGCGGTACTGCGGTCGCCTTGGAGGTGAAGGGGACCGTACGGGAGGCGCGCGGGTTGGCCTCGAGGACGTAGAGGATGTCGCCGGACAGCGCGAACTGGATGTTGATCAGACCGCGCACCCCGACACCGCGCGCGATGGCCTCGGTGGAGGCCCGCAGCCGCTTGATGTCGTACCCGCCGAGCGTGATCGGCGGCAGCGCGCACGCCGAGTCGCCGGAGTGGATGCCGGCCTCCTCGATGTGCTCCATGACACCGCCGAGGTACAGCTCCTCGCCGTCGTGGAGGGCGTCGACGTCGATCTCTATGGCGTCGTCGAGGAACCGGTCGACGAGCACCGGGCGGGAGGGGCTGATCTCGGTCGACTCGGCGATGTACGCCTGCAGGCGCGCCTCGTCGTACACGATCTCCATGCCGCGGCCGCCCAGGACGTAGGAGGGGCGGACCAGGACCGGGTAGCCGATCTCGTCGGCGATGGTCTTGGCCTGGGCGAACGTGGTGGCGGTGCCGTGCTTGGGGGCCGGCAGGCCCGCCTCGGCCAGCACCTGGCCGAAGGCGCCCCGGTCCTCGGCCGCGTGGATCGCCTCGGGCGGGGTGCCGACGATCGGCACGCCGTTGTCCTTCAGTGCCTGCGCCAAGCCCAGCGGGGTCTGGCCGCCGAGCTGGACGACGACACCGGCGATCGGGCCGGCCTGCCGCTCCGCGTGGACGATCTCCAGGACGTCCTCCAGGGTCAGCGGCTCGAAGTACAGCCGGTCGGAGGTGTCGTAGTCGGTGGAGACGGTCTCCGGGTTGCAGTTGACCATCACGGTCTCGTACCCGGCGTCGTGCAGCGCGAAGGAGGCGTGCACGCAGGAGTAGTCGAACTCGATGCCCTGGCCGATGCGGTTGGGGCCGGAGCCCAGGATGATGACCGCGGGCTTCTCGCGCGGCGCGACCTCGCTCTCCTCGTCGTAGGAGGAGTAGAAGTACGGCGTCTTCGCCGCGAACTCGGCGGCGCAGGTGTCGACCGTCTTGTAGACCGGGCGGATGCCGAGGGCGTGCCGCACCTCGCGGACCACGTCCTCGCGCAGGCCCCGGATCTCGCCGATCTGCTGGTCGGAGAAGCCGTGCCGCTTGGCCTCGGCGAGCAGTCCGGCGGTCAGCTCGGGCGCCTCGGCCAGTTCGTCGGCGATCTCCTTGATCAGGAACAGCTGGTCGACGAACCACGGGTCGATCTTCGTGGCGTCGAAGACCTCCTCGGGCGTGGCACCCGCGCGGATGGCCTGCATCACCGCGTTGATCCGGCCGTCGGTCGGGCGGACGGACTCGCGCAGCCGTTCGTGCCTGTCGCCGGGGTCACCGACGAACGTGAACCGGCTGCCCTTCTTCTCCAGCGAGCGCAGCGCCTTCTGGAGGGCCTCGGTGAAGTTGCGGCCGATGGCCATGGCCTCGCCGACCGACTTCATGGTGGTGGTCAGCGTGGAGTCGGCCTGCGGGAACTTCTCGAAGGCGAACCGGGGCGCCTTGACGACCACGTAGTCGAGGGTCGGCTCGAAGGAGGCCGGGGTCTCCTGCGTGATGTCGTTGGGGATCTCGTCGAGGGTGTAGCCGACGGCGAGCTTGGCGGCGATCTTGGCGATGGGGAAGCCGGTCGCCTTGGAGGCGAGCGCGGAGGACCGCGACACGCGCGGGTTCATCTCGATGACGATGACCCGGCCGTCCTCGGGGTTCACCGCGAACTGGATGTTGCAGCCGCCGGTGTCGACGCCGACCTCGCGGATGACGGCGATGCCGATGTCCCGCAGGATCTGGTACTCGCGGTCGGTGAGCGTCATCGCCGGGGCGACGGTGATGGAGTCGCCGGTGTGCACGCCCATCGGGTCGAAGTTCTCGATGGAGCAGACGACCACGACGTTGTCGTGCTTGTCGCGCATCAGCTCCAGCTCGTACTCCTTCCAGCCGAGGATGGACTCCTCCAGGAGCACCTCGGTGGTCGGGGAGAGCGCGAGGCCGGTGCCCGCGATGCGGCGCAGCTCGTCCTCGTCGTGGGCGAAGCCGGAGCCGGCGCCGCCCATGGTGAAGGAGGGGCGGACCACGACCGGGTAGCCACCGAGCTCGTCGACGCCGGCCAGGACCTCGTCCATGGTGTGGCAGATCACGGAGCGGGCGGACTCGCCGTGCCCGGTCTTTCGCCGGACGGCCTCCACGACCGCCTTGAACTGGTCGCGGTCCTCGCCCTTGTGGATGGCCTCGACGTTGGCGCCGATCAGCTCGACGCCGTACTTCTCCAGGACGCCGTTCTCGTGCAGCGAGATGGCGGTGTTGAGCGCGGTCTGGCCGCCCAGGGTGGGCAGCAGGGCGTCGGGGCGCTCCTTGGCGATGATCTTCTCGACGAAGTCCGGGGTGATCGGCTCGACGTAGGTGGCGTCGGCGATCTCCGGGTCGGTCATGATCGTCGCCGGGTTGGAGTTGACGAGGACGACCCGGAGACCCTCGGCCTTCAGGACGCGGCACGCCTGGGTGCCGGAGTAGTCGAACTCGGCGGCCTGGCCGATGACGATCGGGCCGGAGCCGATGACCAGGACGGACTGGATATCGGTGCGCTTAGGCACGCTGGCCCTCCATCAGGGAGACGAAGCGGTCGAACAGGTAGGCGGCGTCGTGGGGTCCCGCGGCCGCTTCGGGGTGGTACTGGACGCTGAAGGCCGGCTTGTCGAGCAGCTGGAGGCCTTCCACCACGTTGTCATTGAGGCAGACGTGGGAGACCTCGACACGGCCGAAGGGGGTGTCGGAGACCCGGTCGGTGGGGGCGTCGACGGCGAAGCCGTGGTTGTGCGCGGTGACCTCGACCTTGCCGGTCGTACGGTCCTGCACCGGCTGGTTGATGCCGCGGTGGCCGTACTTCAGCTTGTAGGTGCCGAAGCCCAGCGCGCGGCCGAGGATCTGGTTGCCGAAGCAGATGCCGAACAGCGGCGTACCGCGCTCCAGGACGCCCCGCATGACGGAGACGGCGTGGTCGGCGGTGGCCGGGTCGCCGGGGCCGTTGGAGAAGAACACGCCGTCGGGTTCGACCGCGTACACGTCCTCGACGGTGGCCGTGGCGGGCAGCACGTGCACCTCGATGCCGCGCTCGGCCATGCGGTGCGGGGTCATGCCCTTGATGCCGAGGTCGACCGCGGCGACGGTGAACTTCTTGCCGCCGATCGCGGGGACCACGTACGCCTCCTCGGTGGCCACCTCCGCGGACAGGTCCGCACCCTCCATCCGGGGCGACTCCAGGACCCGGGCCAGCAACGTCGCGTCGTCCTGGACGGCCGGGCCGCTGAAGACGCCGACGCGCATGGCGCCGCGCTCGCGCAGATGACGGGTGAGGGCGCGGGTGTCGATGCCGCTGATGCCGACGACGCCCTGCGCGGCGAGCTCCTCGTCCAGGGTGCGCCGGGCACGCCAGTTGGAGGGCCGGCGCGCGGGGTCGCGCACGACGTAGCCGGAGACCCAGATCCGCTTCGACTCGGGGTCCTCGTCGTTGACGCCGGTGTTGCCGACGTGCGGGGCGGTCATGACGACGACCTGGCGGTGGTACGACGGGTCGGTGAGGGTCTCCTGGTAGCCGGTCATGCCGGTGGAGAACACGGCCTCGCCGAACGTCTCCCCCACGGCCCCGTAGGCACGGCCGCGGAAGATCCGGCCGTCCTCCAGGACGAGTACGGCGGGAACCCTCGAGGTTCCCCTGGTGGAGGTGGTCATCGTTCGACGCCTTCCGTGCTGTTCTTCTCGATCATGGAGTTGAGGGCCTTGACCCACTCGGTGTGCTCGGCCGCCCGGTCGGAGCGGAACCCGGAGTCGATCAACCGCTCCCCGTGCGCCCAGGTCACGACGAGCAGCCCGCCCTCGGTGAGCACCTTGCCGGCGATGCCCTTGTCGAGCCGGGCCCCGCGCAGCCGCACGGCCGGGACGAAGAAGTCGTTCGCCCCGGGGCGCACCACGTCCAGGCCCGCGTCGGTCAGGGCCAGCTCGGCCCGGCTGCGGGTGCCCAGGCCGCGTGCCACGATGCGGTCCAGCCACTGTCCGGCCGTGGTGGAGCCGTGGTAGCGGCCGGTCATCGTCAGTTTCGCCGCGCCGGGTTCCTTGGGCGCGCTCGGCAGCTTGGGCAGGTCGCCCTGAAGGGTGGCGCGCCACTTCCAGCCCTCGCGCATCAGCCAGTAGACGAGGGCGATGAAGAGGAAGAGGCCGATCAGCCAGCCGATGCGGGCGGCCCAGTCGGTGACCGCGGCCGACTTCCCTTCCGCGGCGACTTCGGTCGCGAGCCCGGCTGCGAGCAGAGATGCAGGTGTCACGTGAGCTTCCCGTCGACGAGCGTGGCCTTGCCCCGGAGCCACGTGTGGGTGACACGGCCCGGCAGCTCACGTCCCTCGTAGGGGGTGTTCCGGCTGCGCGAGGCGAAGCCCGCGGGGTCCACCTGCCCACGGTATGCCGTGTCGACCAGCGTGAGGTTGGCGGGCTCACCTGCCGAGACGGGGCGGCCGTGGCCGGTGGCCCGCCCGATCCGGGCCGGCGTGAAGGACATGCGGTCCGCGACGCCCGCCCAGTCCAGCAGGCCGGTGTCGACCATGGTCTCCTGGACCACCGACAGGGCGGTCTCCAGGCCGACCATGCCCATGGCGGCCGCGGCCCACTCGCAGTCCTTGTCCTCGTGCGGGTGCGGGGCGTGGTCGGTGGCGACGATATCGATCGTGCCGTCGGCGAGCGCCTCGCGCAGGGCGTGCACGTCGCGCTCGGTGCGCAGCGGCGGGTTGACCTTGTAGACCGGGTTGTAGGTGCGCACCAGCTCGTCGGTGAGGAGCAGGTGGTGCGGGGTGACCTCGGCGGTGACATGGATGCCGCGGGACTTGGCCCAGCGGACGATCTCGACGCTGCCCGCGGTCGACAGGTGGCAGATGTGGACGCGGGAGCCGACGTGCTCGGCGAGCAGGACGTCGCGGGCGATGACCGACTCCTCGGCGACGGCCGGCCAGCCGCCCAGGCCCAGCTCGGCGGAGACGACGCCCTCGTTCATCTGGGCGCCCTCGGTCAGCCGCGGCTCCTGGGCGTGCTGGGCGACGACGCCGCCGAAGGCCTTCACGTACTCCAGCGCCCGGCGCATGATCACCGCGTCGTCGACGCACTTGCCGTCGTCGGAGAAGACGGTGACCCCGGCGGCCGACTCGTGCATGGCGCCGAGTTCGGCGAGCTTCTTCCCCTCCAGGCCGACCGTGACGGCGCCGATGGGCTGCACGTCGCAGTAGCCGTGCTCCCGGCCCAGCCGCCAGACCTGCTCGACGACGCCGGCGGTGTCGGCCACGGGGAAGGTGTTGGCCATGGCGAACACGGCGGTGTAGCCGCCGGAGGCGGCCGCCCGGGTGCCGGTCAGGACGGTCTCGGAGTCCTCGCGGCCCGGTTCGCGCAGGTGGGTGTGCAGGTCGACCAGGCCCGGCAGCAGCACCTTGCCGTCGGCCTCGACGATCTCGGCGCCCTCGGCGGACAGCCCGGTGCCGACCGCCTCGACGACCTCGCCGTCGATCAGGACGTCCTGCGGCGCGCCGCCGAGCACCTTGGCACCACGGATCAGGATCTTGCTCATGTCTGTTACTTCTCCTCGGTGGTGCGGGCTTGGGAGGCGGGTTCCATGCCGCCGAGCAGCAGGTACAGCACGGCCATGCGGATGGAGACGCCGTTGGCGACCTGCTCGACGGCGGTGCAGCGGTCGGAGTCGGCGACCTCGGCGGTGATCTCCATGCCGCGGACCATCGGGCCGGGGTGCATCACGATGGCGTGCTCGGGCATCCTGGCCATCCGCTCGCCGTCCAGGCCGTAGCGCCGCGAGTACTCGCGCTCGGTCGGGAAGAAGGCGGCGTTCATCCGCTCGCGCTGCACGCGGAGCATCATCACCGCGTCGGACTTGGGCAGCGTGGCGTCGAGGTCGTAGGAGACCTCGCAGGGCCAGGACTCGACGCCGACCGGCAGCAGGGTCGGCGGGGCGACCAGGGTGACGTCGGCGCCGAGGGTGTGCAGCAGGTCGACGTTGGACCGGGCCACCCGGCTGTGCAGCACGTCGCCGACGACGGTGACGCGCCGGCCGGACAGGTCCTGACCGAGGCCCACGTCCCTGCCGACGAGCCGGCGGCGCAAGGTGAAGGCGTCGAGCAGGGCCTGGGTGGGGTGCTGGTGGGTGCCGTCCCCGGCGTTGATGACGGCGGCGTCGATCCAGCCGGAGTTGGCCAGCCGGTACGGGGCCCCGGAGGCGCCGTGCCGGATGACCACGGCGTCGACGCCCATGGCCTCCAGGGTCTGGGCGGTGTCCTTCAGGGACTCGCCCTTGGACACCGACGATCCCTTGGCGGTGAAGTTGATGACGTCCGCGGACAGCCGCTTCTCCGCGGCCTCGAAGGAGATCCGGGTGCGGGTGGAGTCCTCGAAGAAGAGGTTGACGACGGTGCGGCCGCGCAGGGTCGGCAGCTTCTTGATCGGCCGGTCGGCGACCCGGGCCATCTCCTCGGCGGTGTCGAGGATCAGGACGGCGTCGTCGCGGGTGAGGTCGGCGGCCGAGATGAGATGACGCTGCATCTGTCAGGCTCCGTAATGCGGTTCATTCGGGAGAAATTGGGGCAGACGGGCGCGTGCGAGGGCACACGCACGGGGCGTACGGCGGTGCGTACGCGCGCGTGTTACGGCTGGTCGCCCTGGGCTGCCGGCTTGGCACCGAGCAGCACGGTGTCGCGACCGTCCTCCTCGGCGAGCAGGACCTTGACCGTCTCCCGCAGCGACGTGGGGAGGTTCTTGCCGACGTAGTCGGCGCGGATCGGGAGTTCGCGGTGGCCGCGGTCGACGAGGACGGCGAGCTGCACCGCGCGCGGGCGCCCGATGTCGTTCAGGGCGTCGAGGGCGGCGCGGATGGTGCGGCCGGAGAAGAGCACGTCGTCGACGAGGACGACCAGGCGGCCGTCGATGCCGTCACCGGGAATCTCGGTGCGGGCCAGCGCACGCGGGGGCTGCATGCGCAGGTCGTCGCGGTACATGGTGATGTCGAGCGAGCCGCAGGGCACCTTGCGCTCGGTGATCTGCTCGAGTTTGGCGGCGAGCCGCTGGGCGAGGAAGACGCCCCGGGTCGGAATGCCGAGGAGCACCACGTCGTCGGCGCCCTTGGCGCGCTCGACGATCTCGTGGGCGATGCGGGTCAGCACCCGCGCGATGTCGGGGCCCTCGAGAACGGGCCGGGCATCGGACGCTTGCGCGTTCGCGTGCGAGTCCATAAGAAACGGACCTCCTTCTCCGCCTCACGGGACGGACCTTAAAGGACGTCGGAATTGCGCCATACACGCTACCAGGTGCCGGAGACCTCCCCGATCACCCCCTTGGCGCAACCGGACGCGGTTACCACGGAAGCGGCGCTGCGGACCATTCGGCTTGACGCGGCAGAGTAACGCTGCGTAACCTCACAGTGAGTTACCAGCCGCGCGGCGTGGCACTCGAGCCAGTCGCGTCGACACAGTGTCCGGGGAGCCATATGTCCAGCGAATACGCCAAACAGCTCGGGGCCAAGCTCCGGGCGATCCGCACCCAGCAGGGCCTTTCCCTCCACGGTGTCGAGGAGAAGAGCCAGGGACGCTGGAAGGCGGTCGTGGTCGGTTCGTACGAGCGCGGCGACCGTGCCGTGACCGTGCAGCGCCTCGCCGAACTGGCGGATTTCTACGGGGTCCCCGTGCAGGAGCTGCTGCCGGGCACCACTCCGGGCGGCGCCGCCGAGCCCCCGCCGAAGCTGGTCCTCGACCTGGAGCGGCTGGCCACGGTGCCGGCCGAGAAGGCGGGCCCGCTCCAGCGGTACGCGGCGACGATCCAGTCGCAGCGCGGTGACTACAACGGCAAGGTGCTCTCCATCCGCCAGGACGACCTGCGCACACTCGCCGTCATCTACGACCAGTCGCCCTCGGTCCTCACCGAGCAGCTGATCAGCTGGGGCGTGCTGGACGCGGACGCGCGCCGCGCCGTGGCGTCCCACGAGGAGAGCTGACCGCTCCGCAGACCCAGCAGAAACGTACCGCCGGGGTGGCTGGAATCCTTTGGTTCCGGCCACCCCGGCGGCGTTTGGCGCGGACCTGGAGGGGGCGGCACGGGACGGCAGTCCCGCCAGGTGGTGTAGCCGATCAACTGCCCGGAACGCGCAGGTCACCGCCACGTCGATGCGGCTCCGGGTCGCCCGTGGCGCTGACAGCAGGTCAGCCGGGCGCGGTGCGTAAGGCGTGTCCCCGCGGCATGGCCGGCGCGCGGCTTACCGGAACGCGTCGAGCAAGGTCGCCTACACCACGAGGCGGGACACGACCCGGCACGGACCTGGCGGGGCAGGTGTGCGCACAAGCACGGACGGGCCGCGCACACATACGCCGAGGGGCCCGCAGCAGTCGTGCTGCGGGCCCCTGCGAGTCTGTACCGGCGCCGGCTGTGCGGCCGGCCCCTCTCACACCTGGTCGCGGCGGAGCGAGGGCTTGAGCTCCTTGAGACGGCCCAGCAGGCCGTTGACGAACGAGGGCGACTCGTCCGTGGAGAACTCCTTCGCCAGCTGCACCATCTCGTCCAGCACGACGGCGTCCGGGGTCTCGTCGACCCAGATCAGCTCGTACGCGCCGAGCCGCAGGATGTTGCGGTCGACGACCGGCATGCGGTCCAGCGTCCAGCCGACCGCGTACTGCGCGATCAGCTCGTCGATCCGGGTCGCGTGCTTCGCGTAGCCCTCGACGAGCTGCATCGTGTACTCGCTCACCGGTGGCTGCCGGGTGTCGGTCCGGGAGAGCCGGATCCAGTCGGCGAGGACCGTCAGGACGTCGGCGCCTCGCTGGTCGCCCTCGAAGAGGATCTGGAAGGCACGCTTGCGGGCCGTGTTGCGGGCAGCCACGGTTAGCTGTTCACCCGGCCGAGGTAGTCGCTCGTACGGGTGTCGACCTTGATCTTCTCACCGGTGGTGATGAAGAGCGGGACCTGGATCTGGTGGCCGGTCTCCAGGGTGGCGGGCTTGGTGCCACCGGTGGAGCGGTCGCCCTGGACGCCCGGCTCGGTCTCGGCGATGGTCAGCTCGACGGCGGCGGGCAGCTCGACGAAGAGCACCTCGCCCTCGTGCTGGGCGACGGTGGCCTCGAAGCCCTCGACCAGGAAGTTGGCGGTGTCGCCGACGACCTTGCGGTCGATGTGCAGCTGGTCGTAGGTCTCCATGTCCATGAAGACGAAGTAGTCGCCGTCCATGTAGGAGAACTGCATGTCACGCTTGTCGACGGTGGCCGTTTCGACCTTGACGCCGGCGTTGAACGTCTTGTCGACGGTCTTCCCGGAGAGCACGTTCTTGAGCTTGGTGCGCACGAAGGCCGGGCCCTTGCCGGGCTTGACGTGCTGGAACTCGACGACGGACCAGAGCTGGCCGCCTTCGAGCTTGAGCACCATGCCGTTCTTGAGGTCGTTCGTGGAAGCCACGGTTGCGGAATCTCCTGGACTGACGTACGACCCCGGGGCAGGCGCACAGCGCGAGGCTAGAGCGCGAGGAGCTCCTTGGTCGTGATGGTGAGTAGCTCGGGTCCGCCGTCCGCCTCGGGGCGTACGACGAGCGTGTCATCGATCCGGACACCGCCCCGGCCCGGGAGGTGGACCCCCGGTTCGACGGTGACCGGCACGCAAGCGTCCAGTTTACCCATGGCCGAAGGGGCCAGCTGCGGGTCCTCGTCGATTTCGAGTCCGACCCCGTGCCCGGTGAGGGGTTGCAGGCTCTCGGCGAACCCGGCCGAATCCAGTACCTGGCGTGCGGCGCGGTCCACGTCGCGGTAGGCGGCGCCGGGGGCCAGGGCCTCCCGTCCGGCCCGCTGAGCGGCGAAGACCAGGTCGTAGAGCTGGATCTGCCAGTCCGCCGGGGACGTGCCGATCACGAAGGTGCGGCCGATCTCGCAGCGGTAGCCACGGTAGGCGGCGCCCAGGCACACCGTGAGGAAGTCACCCTCCTCGACCCGCCGGTCGGTGGGCCGGTGGCCACGGCGGCCGGAGTTCGGGCCGGTGGCCACGGAGGTCGGGAAGGCGGGTCCGTCGGCGCCGTGGTCGACGAGCCGCCGCTCCAGCTCCAGGGCGAGATGGCGCTCGGTGCGGCCGACCAGGATGGACTCCAGCAGCTCGCCGAGGGCCTGGTCGGCGATCTCGGCACCGATTCTCAGACAGGAGATCTCCTCCTCGTCCTTGACAACTCTGAGCTGCTCGACCGCGCCGCCCAGGTCGGCCAGGCGCAGCCCGGGCGCCACCGATCCGAGGGCGCGGTGGCGGGCCACCGTGAGGTGGTGCTCCTCCACGGCGAGCGAGTCGGCGCCCTGGGTCCGGGCGTGGTCGGCGGCGGCGACGGCCGGGTCGCCGCCAGGGGGTTGGGGCAGGACCTGCACCCGCAGCGCCTCGTCGGGCCGGCCCTCGCCGGGCCGGTCGTCCGGCGGGCTCTGGCACACCAGCAGGTCCTCGCGCCTTCCGAGAAGCAGGACGGCACCCTGCGGGGCAGCCCCCGCGAGGTACCGCACATTGGCGGGACGAGTCACCAGCGCCGCCGCGCTGCCGCCCGCGTTGCAGCGCTCCCTCAGCCGGGTCCGGCGGGCCGCGTACACCTCTGACATGAACCGAGCCTAAGAGTGATGGCTCAATATCGCCGTTCGAGACGTCCGAGTGGGTCTGCCGGATCGCGGCGTCGGGACGCCGCGTGTCGTGCCCGGCGGGCGGGCCGCCGGCCCGGGACCGCCGGGCACGGCCGCGTCCTACCAGTTCGGGGGGCTGGCGATGGCTCGGGACAGGACCTCGTCCAGGACTCGGGCCGTGGCCGGGACGTCGAGTTGGGAGTTGTCGATGATGGGGAGACCTGAGCCGTACCAGCCGGCCATGCGGCCGTGGATGCGGGCGACCTCCTCGTCGGTCAGCCGGCGGTTGCCGGTGCGCTCGGCGTTGCGCTCCAGGACGATGTCCAGGCCGGGCAGCAGCACGACCGGGAGCAGGCCGGGGCCGACGTGGCGCTTCCAGCCGCCGAGCCCGACCACCGGGCGGTCGGGGAAGACGGCGTCGTCGAGGATGCACGAGATGCCGTTGGCGAGGAAGTTGCGGGCGGCGAAGCCGCAGGTGCGGCGGGCGAGCCGGTACTGCGCCTCGGAGTGGTCGTTCCAGCCCGACTGCGGATCGGCGAAGCCGGAGCGGACCCACTCGCGGACGTCGTCGAGGCTGATGTGCGCCGTGGGCACGCGGCGATGGTCGGCCCAGTACTTGGCGACGCTCGTCTTGCCCGCGCCCGCCGGCCCGATCAGCAGCACCGCCAGCGTGGTGGTCGTCGGGTCGGGCGCGGTCTGGGCCGGCGGCACGCTGGGCATGCCGACCGGGCCGCCCGGTGGCAGCCGCACGTGGCCGGTGGCGTCCGGCGCGGGCGGAGCGGCGGGCGGTGGGACCGCGGGGGCCGACTGACGGGGGCTTTGGGGGTGCGGGCTCTGCGGGCGCTGGGAGTGCGGCGCGGACGGGTGCGGACCCTGAGGATGCGGGCTCTGGGGATGCGGAGCCGACGGATGCGGGCCCGGCGGTTGCGGCGCCGACGGGGGCGGACCCTGGGGGCGCGGGCTCTGCGGATGCGGAGCCGACGGTTGCCGGCCGGGTGGTTGCGGTGCCGGGGCGCCGGGATAGCCCGTTGCCGGAGGCGGCGGGGGCACGGGCGCGGAGCCCTGGGGCGCGCCCGGGTGCCGCGGCCCCGTGTGATGTGCGGCCGGCACCCAGCCGGCGGCCCGTCCGTGCCCCGGCTGGTGGGGCGGCGGCAGCGGTGAACCCACTGCGTGCTGCATCCGGTGCGACTCCGTCTCGTACGGGGCAATTGGCGCCGGCAGCGGGTCCGAGCCCCGCCGCCTACCGAACGGTACCGTCCCCGGCCGCCATATGGTGAACGGCCGGGCGCGGTCCGAAGTGCCCGTCGCGGCAGGCAGAACGGGGCGGATGCCGCTCGGTGGGACTTACTGCCCGACCTCGCCGTACGCGGCGAGCAGCACGGCCGGGTCGGGGCCCTCCAGGACGGTGGGCTTGGCGAGGCCGTCCAGGACGATGAAGCGCAGCAGGTCGCCGCGGGACTTCTTGTCCACCTTCATCGTCTCCAGCAGCTTGGGCCACTGGTCGTAGCGGTAGTGCAGCGGCAGGCCCACCGATTCCAGGACCGTGCGGTGGCGGTCGGCCGTGGCGTCGTCCAACCGGCCCGCCAGACGGCCGAGTTCGGCGGCGAAGTGCATGCCGACGGCGACCGCCGCGCCGTGCCGCCACTTGTACCGCTCGTTCTTCTCGATCGCGTGGCCCAGCGTGTGGCCGTAGTTGAGGATCTCCCGCAGGCCCGACTCCTTCAGGTCGGCGGAGACGACGTCCGCCTTGACCCGGATGGACCGCTCGATGAGCTCGGCGGTGTGCGGACCGGCCGGGGTGCGGGCGGCCTCCGGGTCGGACTCGATGAGGTCGAGGATCACCGGGTCGGCGATGAAGCCCGCCTTGATGACCTCGGCAAGGCCGGACACGTAGTCGTGGACCGGGAGGGAGTCCAGGGCCGCGAGGTCGCACAGCACACCGGCGGGCGGGTGGAAGGCGCCCACGAGGTTCTTGCCCTCGGCGGTGTTGATGCCGGTCTTACCGCCGACGGCCGCGTCAACCATGGCCAGCACGGTGGTCGGGATGGCGATCCAGCGCACCCCGCGCAGCCAGGTCGCGGCCACGAATCCGGCCAGGTCGGTGGTGGCGCCGCCGCCCACGCCCACGATGACGTCGGTGCGGGTGAACCCGCACTGGCCGAGCGCCTTCCAGCAGTAGGCGGCGACCTCCGCGGTCTTGGCCTCCTCCGCGTTCGGCACCTGGATGGCGACGGCCTCGTAGCCCTGCTCGGCCAGGTCGGCGCGGAGCGCGTCCCCGGTCTCGGCGAGCGCCTCCGGGTGGATCACGGCGACCCTTTGAACAGGGCCTGGGCGCGAAGCGCCTCCTTTGAGGGTGGTGGTGGGTGACGGGTGGGCCTTCTCGCCGACCAGGCCGGTGAGTTCGCCGAGGAGCCGGCGGCCCACCAGGACGTCGTACGCCTCGGTGCCGGCCGTGCCGGCGATGTGGATCCGCGTGACCGACTCGCTCATGCTTCCTTCAACTCCAGTGCGTCCAGGGCGGCTTGGGTGACCTCTTCGGGGGTGCGCCCATCGGTCGGCACCACCGCGGTGGCGACCTCCTCGTACAGGTGCCGCCGGGCCTCCATCAGCTCGCGCCACTGCTTGCGCGGGTTCACGGCGAGCAGCGGGCGGGCCACGTTCAGGCCGGTGCGCCTGACGGCCTCCTCGACGTCCATCGACAGGTACAGGACCGGCAGTCGGGCGATCAGCGCCCGCGTGTCCGGATCCAGGATCGCGCCGCCGCCGAGGGCCAGTACGCCGTCGTGCTCGGCGAGCGCCCGGCGCACCGCCTCCTTCTCGACGGCGCGGAAGAACGGCTCGCCCTCGTCGACAAAGATCTCGGCGATGGCGCGGCCCTGCTCCGCGACGATGTCCTCGTCGGTGTCCCGGTAGACGAGCCCGAGGCGGTCGGCCAGCATCCGCCCGATGGTGGACTTGCCGACGCCCATGGGCCCGATCAGGACGACGAACGGCTCGGCGCTCACCGGATCGCCAGGTTCTCGAGGAAGGACCGCACGTTGCGGCGGGTCTCCGGCACGCTGTCGCCGCCGAACTTCTCCGCGACGGCGTCGGCGAGGACGAGGGCCACCATGGCCTCGGCCACGATGCCCGCGGCCGGCACCGCGCACACGTCGGAGCGCTGGTGGTGGGCCTGCGCCAGCTCGCCGGTGGAGACGTCCACGGTCCGCAGGGCCCGCGGCACGGTCGCGATCGGCTTCATCGCGGCGCGCACCCGCAGCAGCTCGCCCGTGGTCAGCCCGCCCTCGGTGCCGCCGGAGCGGCCCGTGGCGCGCCGGATGCCCTCGTCGGTGGAGACGATCTCGTCGTGGGCCTTGGAGCCGGGCACCCGCGCCAGGCCGAAGCCGTCGCCGACCTCGACGCCCTTGATCGCCTGGATGCCCATGAGCGCGGCCGCGAGCCGGGCGTCGAGCCGCCGGTCCCAGTGCACGTGGGAGCCCAGTCCCACGGGCACGCCGTACGCCAGCACCTCCACCACGCCGCCGAGCGTGTCGCCGTCCTTGTGGGCCTGGTCGATCTCCGCGACCATCGCCTTGGAGGCGTCCGCGTCCAGGCAGCGCACCGGGTCCGCGTCCAGCTTCTCCACGTCCGCCGGGGTCGGATACACGCCGTAGGGCGCCTTGGCCGCGGCCAGCTCGACGACGTGGCTGACGATCTCGATGCCGGCCGTCTCCTTCAGGTACGACCGGGCCACGGCGCCCAGCGCGACGCGGGCCGCGGTCTCGCGGGCGGAGGCCCGCTCGAGCACCGGCCGGGCCTCGTCGAAGCCGTACTTCTGCATGCCCGCCAGATCGGCGTGCCCGGGCCGGGGCCGGGTCAGCGGCGCGTTGCGCGCGAGTTCGGCCAGCTCCGCCGGGTCGACCGGGTCGGCGGCCATGACCTTCTCCCACTTGGGCCACTCGGTGTTGCCCACCATGATCGCCACCGGGGAGCCGAGGGTGAGTCCGTGCCGGACGCCGCCGAGGAAGGTGACCTCGTCCCGCTCGAACTTCATCCGGGCACCGCGCCCATAGCCCAGGCGCCGCCGTGCGAGGTGGTCCGCCACCATCTCCGTGGTGATGGGCACGCCGGCGGGAAGGCCCTCCAGCGTGGCGACGAGTGCGGGTCCGTGGGACTCCCCCGCGGTCAGCCAGCGCAACCTGCTCAACGGTGCTCCTCATGCTCGCGCCTGGAACTGCGATGGCGCGACCGGGTGCGCGGCCCTGGCCCGCCACCTCCGATCCTCCCACGTCCGGACGCCGCCCCCGGTCGCCGGTCCAGCAGTCGGACGCCCGGCGCACGGCCCCGCGCCTCGGCGCCGGCACGTCACGCACTCCACGCGCCCGCCAGGAGCGCGCGGCGGCCCGGCCACCCGGGCCGAGACGGCCCGCGCTCCAGCTCCGGAACGGATGGGTCCCGGTCAGCGGGCCGTGAGGGCCTTTTCGCCCGCTTCGCGCATGGCGTGCAGGGGTGCCGGGGCGTGGCCCGTCATCTGTTCGACCTGGAGGACCGCCTGGTGCACCAGAAGGTCGAGGCCGCTGACGACGGCGCCGCCGGCCATGGACCAGCGGGCCGCCAGCGGCGTGGGCCACGGGTCGTAGAGGACGTCGAAGAGGGTGGCGGGCCGCCCGGGTACGGCGTCGACGAGCGCGTCCGTCGTCCCGGCCGGGGTGGTGGCGATCACCAGCGGCGCCTTCAGCGCCTGCCCGGCGTCCGCCCAGTCCGCCGTGCGGACCTCGACGTCCAGCCGCTCACCCCACTGCCGCATCTCGGCCGCGCGGGCCTCGCTGCGGACGTAGGCGACGACCTCGCCGGTGCAGACGCGGGCGAGCGCGGCGAGCGCGGAGGAGGCGGTGGCGCCGGCGCCGAGGACCGCCGCCGAGCCGACCTGCTCGATGCCGTGCTCGCGCAGCGCGGCGACCATGCCCGGCACGTCGGTGTTGTCCCCGACCCGGCGGCCGTCCGCCGTGAACACGACCGTGTTGACCGCCTCGACGGAGGCGGCGGTGTCGCTGATCTCGTCGAGCAGCGGGATGACCGCCCGCTTCAGCGGCATGGTCAGCGACAGCCCGGCCCACTCGGGTCCCAGGCCCTCGAAGAACGCGGGCAGACCGGCCTCGTCGATCTCGAACCGGTCGTACGACCAGTTCGAGAGCCCCAACTCCACGTACGCCGCCCGGTGCAGCACCGGGGAGAGCGAGTGGGCGATCGGTGAACCGAGCACGGCCGCCCGGCGGGCGTCAGTTGCCCGAGGTGGCATCGAACTTGTCCTTGAGCTTGAGGAATTCGGCGTAGGTCTTGGCGAACTCGGTCTTGTGCATGCCGTCGGTCGCCACGAAATAGATCCAGCCGTCGCTGGTCGGATTCAATGCCGCCCTCAGCGCGTCGTCGCCGGGGTTTCCGATCGGTCCGGGCGGCAGTCCCTTGTGGGTGTAGGTGTTGTACGGGTCCTGGTTGCTGTTGATCTCTTTTTCACTGATGTGGATGTTGCTCTGGCCCTTCAGGTAATTGAAGGTCGAGTCGAACTGCAGCAACTGGTTGGTCTCGGTGTTGGTCGGCTTCAGGCGGTTGTAGATCACTTCCGCCATCTTGCGGAAATCGTCGTGCGTCTTGCCCTCGGCCTGGACCAGGCTCGCGACCGTGACGAGCTGGAACGGATCGTCCAGGTTCAGTTCCTTCGCCTTGTCGGCGAGCTTGTACCGGGTGTAGACCGCGTCGGCCTGCTTGACCATCTCCTTCAGGACCGCCTCGGGCTTCATGCCCTTGGCCGCGGGATATGTGCCCGGGCGGAGGAAGCCCTCCAGCGGATCCTTGGTCTGGCTGCTGTTCTGGGCCCACGTGGGCAGACCGAGGGCCTTGTACTGCTTCGCGGCGATCTTCTGCGTGGTGCCGGCGGACAGTTCCAGTTGCTTGTCGATGTCCGCGTAGACCAGGGCGTTGCGTTCGCCCGGCCTGACCAGGACACTGCTCTGGCTCTTGGGGTCGAGCATCATCGCTACGGCGCTCGCGGCGGACATCTGCTTCCTCAGCAGATAGGCGCCCGCCTGGATCCGGTTCCCATTGGGGTTCTGCAGCTGCGCCGCCACGAAGGCGTCGACGCTCTTGACCACGCCCGCCGCCTTCAGCGCCCGGCCGATGTCATAGCCGCCCGCGCCCTTGGGGATTTCGACGGTCACCATCTCGTTGATTCCGTCGCCCGCGTAGTCCGGCGCCGAGCCGAAACGATTTTGGTAGAACTGGTAGCCGTAGTAGACGACTCCGGCCGCACCTCCGCCGAACACCAGCGCGACGACCAGGCAGGCGCAGCCGCTGCGACGCTTCTTGCCCTTGCCCTTGCCGCCGCGGCCCTTGCGGTCGCCCCGCCCGCGGCCCTCGTTCGGATCGTCGTCGTCCTCGCCGTCGCCGCCCGCGAAGAACGCGTGATCGTCGTGCTCGGCTTCGGGATCCGGGTCCCAGTCCGGCCGCGGCTCGGGCTCGGCGCGCCGACGGCTCGGCGGCTCCGGCGGCGGGTAGGCCTCGGGGGTGCCGTAGAGGTCGGGCTGCTGCGCGCCGTAGGCCGCGGCCTGCTGGCCGTACGGGTCGGCCGGATCGGCGGGGTGGGCGGGCTGCTGCCCGCCGGCGCCGTCCCAGCCGCCCTGGCCGTAGCTCTGCTGCTGGAGGTGCCCCGCGTACTGCTGGTCGTACTGCTGCTGACCCTGCTGACCGTACTGCTGCTGACCCTGCTGACCGTACTGCTGCTGACCCTGCTGACCGTACTGCTGCTGACCCTGCGGATCGTAGTGCTGGCCCTGCTGCTGGCCCTGGTTGCCGTAGTGCTGCTGCTGATACTGGCCGCCGTAGCCGCCCTGCTGCTCGTGGCCCCAGTTGCCGTACTGCGGTTGCTGCGGCTGCTGCGGCTGGTGCTGCGGCCCACCACCGTAAGGGGACTGCGGGCCCGCCTGGGCCTGCTGTCCTCCCCATCCGCCGTCCCCGTACAACGGGTCCTCCGGATGCCACGGTTCGGGACCCGGGCCCCGGCCATACTCAGTCATCGATCCCCTAGAGCCGCGAGGCGGCGGTCACACGGCTGTGTGCCCCGGCTTCCGTTCCGCCTCTTTCTGTGCGTCGTCTGTTCGAACACAGGCGCATCGCGCGGAACGTTACCGTATCGCGATCAGATGACCACTTCGACGCCCTCGCCGGGTGCTTTCCCTGACACTCGTTCGGATTCCAGGGCTTGCTGCAGGATGATGACGGCCGCGGCCTGGTCGATCACGGAGCGTCCCTTCTTGGACTTCACCCCCGAGGCCCGCAGTCCCTGACTGGCCGTCACCGTGGTCATCCGCTCGTCCACCAGGCGGACCGGCACCGGGGCGATGCCCTTGGCCAGCTCGCCGACGAAGGCGCGGACCTTGACCGCGGCCGGGCCCTCGCCCCCCTTGAGGGAGCGCGGCAGACCGACGACGACCTCGATCGGCTCGTACTCCGCGACGAGTTGCCTGAGCCGACGGTGTGCCGCGGGGACGTCCCGGCCGGGAACCGTCTCCACCGGGGTGGCGAGGATCCCGTCGGGGTCGCATGAGGCGACCCCGATCCGGGCGTCCCCGACGTCGATCGCGAGCCGACGTCCTCTGCGCATCGCTTCGGCCGCCCTACTTCGCCGTCTCGGCCACGAGCCGCTCCACGGCGTCCACGGCCTCGCCGACGGCGGCCGGGTTCTGCCCGCCGCCCTGGGCGACGTCCGGCTTGCCGCCACCGCCGCCACCGAGGGTCTTGGCGGCCGTGCGGACCAGGTCACCGGCCTTCAGCCCGCGCTCGCGGGCGGCCTCGTTGGTGGCGATGACCGTGAGCGGCTTGCCGTTGTTCACCGTGAACAGGGCGACCACGGCGGCCCGTCCGCCCTGGATCCGCCCGCGCACGTCGAGCACCAGCTTGCGCAGATCGTCCGGCGTGGTGCCGTCCGGGACCCCGCCCGTGACAACGGCCACACCGTGGACGTCCTTGGCGGACTCGGCGAGACCGGCGGCGGCCTGGAGCACCTTCTCGGCACGGAACTTCTCGATCTCCTTCTCGGCGTCCTTCAGCTTGCCGAGCATGGCGGAGACCTTCTCCGGCAGCTCCTCCGGGCGGCCCTTGATCAGCTCCTGGAGCTGGGCGACGACCGTGTGCTCCCGGGCGAGGAAGTTGTAGGCGTCGACGCCCACCAGGGCCTCGATACGGCGGACACCGGAGCCGATCGACGACTCGCCGAGCAGCTTCACCAGGCCCAGCTGGGCGGTGTTGTGCACGTGGGTGCCGCCGCACAGCTCCTTGGAGAAGTCACCGATGGTCACCACGCGCACGCGCTCGCCGTACTTCTCGCCGAACTCGGCGATGGCGCCCTGCTTCTTGGCCTCGTCGATGCCCATGACCTCGGCGTGCACGTCCAGGTCGCGGGCGAGCACCTCGTTGATCTTCTGCTCGACGTCGGTCATCACGGCCGTCGGGACGGCGGACGGGGAACCGAAGTCGAAGCGGAACCGGCCGGGCTGGTTCTCGGAGCCGGCCTGGGCGGCCGTCGGGCCGAGGGCGTCACGCAGGGCCTGGTGGGTCAGGTGCGTGGCGGAGTGGGCGCGGGCGATGGCCTTGCGGCGGCGGAAGTCGATCGAGGCGTGGGCCTTGGCGCCGACGGTGGCCTCGCCGACCTGGACGACGCCCTTGTGGACGTACACGCCCGGGACTGGCTTCTGGCAGTCGCGGACCTCGATGACGGCACCGGAGTCGACCTTGATCCGGCCGGTGTCGCCGATCTGACCACCGCCCTCGGCGTAGAAGGGGGTGCGGTCGAGGACGATCTCGACCTCGTCGCCCTCGGTGGCGGCCGGGGAGGAGACGCCGTCGACGAGGATGCCGACGATCGTGGACTCGCCCTCGGTGTCGGTGTAGCCGATGAAGTCGGTCTCGCCGGCGGAGTCGGCGATCTCGCGGTAGGCGCCGAGGTCGGCGTGGCCGGTCTTCTTGGCCTGGGCATCGGCCTTGGCGCGCTCCCGCTGCTCCTTCATCAGGCGGCGGAAGCCCTCCTCGTCCACGGACAGGCCCTGCTCGGCGGCCATCTCCAGGGTGAGGTCGATCGGGAAGCCCCAGGTGTCGTGGAGCAGGAAGGCCTTGTCGCCGGGCAGCACGGCGGCGCCGGCGGCCTTGGTCTCGGCGACGGCGCTGTCCAGCACGTTCGTACCGGCGTTGAGGGTCTTGAGGAAGCGGGCCTCCTCGGCGAGGGCGACCTTCTCGATCCGCTCGCGGTCGGTGATCAGCTCGGGGTACTGCCGGCCCATCATGCCGATCACCACGTCGATGAGGTCCTTGACGACCGGGCCGGTGGCGCCCAGCAGGCGCATGTTGCGGATGGCACGGCGCATGATGCGGCGCAGCACGTAGCCGCGGCCCTCGTTGCCGGGGGTGACGCCGTCGCCGATGAGCATCGTGGCGGTGCGCATGTGGTCGGTGACCACGCGCAGCGACACGTCCGAGTCGTGGGCGTCGCCGTAGGCGACCCCGGTGAGCTCGGTGGCCTTGTCGATGACGGCCATGGAGGTGTCGATCTCGTACATGTTCTGCACACCCTGCAGAATCATGGCGAGCCGCTCCAGGCCGAGCCCGGTGTCGATGTTCTTGCTCGGCAGGTCGCCGAGGATCTCGAAGTTGTCCTTGCCGGTGCCCTCGCCCCGCTCGTACTGCATGAAGACGAGGTTCCAGATCTCCACGTACCGCTCGTCGTTGACGGCGGGGCCGCCCTCGACGCCGAACTCGGGGCCGCGGTCGTAGTTGATCTCGGAGCAGGGGCCGCACGGGCCGGGTACGCCCATGGACCAGAAGTTGTCCTTCATGCCCAGGCGCTGGATGCGCTCCTTGGGCACGCCGACGACCTCGTGCCAGATCCGCTCGGCCTCGTCGTCGTCCTGGTAGACGGTGATCCAGAGCTTCTCCGGCTCCAGGCCGTAACCGCCCTTGTCCTGGGGCGTGGTGAGCAGCTCCCAGGCGAGCTTGACGGCGCCTTCCTTGAAGTAGTCGCCGAAGGAGAAGTTGCCGCACATCTGGAAGAAGGTGCCGTGCCGGGTGGTCTTGCCGACCTCTTCGATGTCGGGCGTGCGCACGCACTTCTGCACGCTGGTGGCGCGCGGGAAGGGCGGCTTGACCTCACCCAGGAAGTAGGGCTTGAAGGGCACCATGCCGGCCGGGACGAGGAGCAGAGTCGGGTCGTCCGCGATGAGCGACGCCGAAGGGACGACGGTGTGCCCGCGCTCCTCGAAGAAGCTCAGCCAGCGGCGGCGGATCTCAGCCGACTCCATCAGTGGTCCTCATTCCGGTTGTACGAGTACGTCGTGCAGGGTTGTTCCGAGGACGCCGGGCCCTCGACGTACTTCGGGTGGTTGCGGTTCTCGATGGCGGTGTACCGCCTGGACGGGGGCAGTTCCGGGTCGACCGGGGCGTTCAGGCCCAGTGCCTCGCCGAGTTCGGCCTCCCGCTGGGCCATGTTGTCGCGGACGTCGAGCGCGAAGCCGAGGGCGCGGCCCTTCAGCCGGTGACCCGCTTCGACCGCCTTGGTCGCCGCGGTCGCGGCGAGGCTCTCGGGGGTCAGCTGCCTGAGTTTGCGGTTGACCTTGGTGGTGGCCCACACGCCGGCGGCGACACCGGTGGTGAACCAGAACGTACGGCGGAACATCGCTAGTCCTTACTTCTCCCGGTTGTTCCGCTTCCCCCGCCGCGCGGCCGGGACGGTGCGGCCCACGATCACGGTACGCCTCGACGTCCTGCCGGGCACGTCCTCCTTGCGGCCGCCCAGCGCCCGGCGCACGCCGTAGCCGAAGGCCGCGACCTTGACCAGCGGGCCGCCGAAGGTCGAGGCGACGGTGGTCGACAGCGCGGAGGCGTTGGACGTGACCTCCTGGACGTCGGAGGCGATCGCGTCGACGCGGTCGATCTGGGTCTGCGCGGAGCGCACCGCCTGGGAGGCCTCGGCCAGCAGCGGGACGGCCTGGTCGGTCACGTCCGCCACGAGTCTGGTGGTCGCCTTGAGCGTCTGGGCCAGCCTCGCCAGTGCGACGGCGAGGAAGGAGACCAGGATCGCCCAGAACACGGCCACCAGGATCCCGGCCACCTCTCCACCGGACACTGTGCGCACCCGCTCTCTGAAACGTGCCTGTACATCGAGAAAGTCGTGCACCGAGCCTATCGCGCCGAGGGTGGGGCTCCGTACCGGATTTGGCGCCCGTGCGCAGCGCGCGCGAAGCCGGGGCACGGAAGCGGCCGGGCCCGGTGAGCGGTAGCGGCGGCATGAGCGAGCCCGCCGTCCCGCCCGCCCGGAAGGGCGGGGAGACGGCGGGCCGGGGTGGTGCTGCGGGTGCTACGGCCTGCCGTTGATCAGCGGGCGTAGTACTCGACGACGAGCTGCTCGTCGCAGATCACCGGGATCTCCTTGCGGTTCGGCTCGCGGTCCAGGCGGAACGCCAGGGCCTTGAGGTTCACCTGGAGGTAGCGGGGGGTCTCGCCGTCGGGGGCGAAGCCACCCTCGCGGGCGACCTGGAAGAGGGTCTTCTCGCGGCTGCGCTCGCGGACCTGGACCACGTCGTCGGGACGGACCTGGAAGGACGGCTTGTCGACCTTCTTGCCGTTGACCTGGATGTGGCCGTGGGTGACCATCTGGCGGGCCTGGTAGATCGTGCGGGCGATGCCGGAACGCAGCACCAGGGCGTCGAGACGCTTCTCGAGGTCGATGACGAGGGCGTCACCGGTCTTCATCGTCGTCTTGGCGGCACGCTCGTAGGCGCGGACGAGCTGGCGCTCGCTGATGTCGTACTGAGCGCGCAGACGCTGCTTCTCCAGCAGTCGGACCTTGTAGTCCGAGTTCTGCTTGCGGCCGCGGCCGTGCTCACCCGGCGGGTAGGGGCGCGCCTCGAAGTACTTGACGGCCTTCGGGGTCAGCGCGATGCCGAGGGCACGCGACTTCTTGACCTTGGGGCGGGACTGGTTCGCCATGAACCAAACACCTCTTGTTCTCTGTGCGAGTACGGCTTCACCAGGGTTAGGGGAGGTCGCATCCGCAGCCGGGGAATCCCGCCGGGACCCTGCCGGGCCCGGTGGGCAGCCGCTCCCCTGGTCTGGGCACATACGTGCAGCACGCGAGTGGCCCACCGACCGCTTCCGGGGCTCCGGGTGGTGGTGGGCTGCCCGCGACACCGTTCGACGGTGCGCGACGCTCCTGGATCCCCGCCGTCCTGGAACGGCGGAGTTCCGGCTGAATGTCCCGCTCTGGTGGCGCCGGTTCCCCTTTCGGGGTTCCGGACACGGAACTCAGCGCTTCCAGGCAGTCTACAGGGCGCTCAGGACCGCTTCCGACCTAGGTGCTTGCGGGTCCACTCCACCGCGTCCGCGTACCGCGCCTCGGCTCCGTGCCTGCCGGGGGTGTAGTACTCGCGGTCCTTCAGGGCGTCCGGAGCGTACTGCTGGGCGGCGATGCCCTCGGGCAGGTCGTGCGGATAGACGTACCCCTGCGCGTGCCCGAGCTTGGCCGCGCCCTTGTAGTGCCCGTCCCGCAGATGGGGCGGGACCGGTCCGGCCAGTCCCTTGCGCACGTCGTCCAGGGCGGCGCCGATCGCCGTGGTCGCCGAGTTGGACTTGGGGGCGAGGGCCAGGGCGATGGTGGCGTGGCTGAGGGTGAGGGCGGCCTCGGGGAAGCCGATCATGGCGACGGCCTGGGCGGCGGCGACCGCCGTGGGCAGCGCGTTCGGGTCGGCCAGACCGATGTCCTCACTGGCGGAGATCATCAGGCGGCGGGCGATGAACCGGGGGTCCTCGCCGGCCTCGATCATCCGCGCCAGGTAGTGCAGGGCGGCATCGACGTCGGAGCCGCGGATGGACTTGATCAGGGCGCTGGCGACGTCGTAGTGCTGGTCGCCGTCGCGGTCGTACTTCACCGCGGCCCGGTCGACGGTCTCCTCCAGCGTGGTCAGGCCGATCTCGCTCTCGCCCTTGTCGAGAGCGGCCCCGGCGGCGGCCTCCAGGGCGGTCAGGGCGCGGCGGGCGTCGCCGCCGGCGATGCGCAGCAGATGGCCCTCGGTGTCCTCGGGGAGGCCGACGGCCGACCGCAGACCGCGCTCGTCGGTGAGCGCGCGGCGGAGCAGACCGCGCACGTCCTCGTCGGTGAGCGGTTCCAGGGTGAGGAGGAGCGAGCGGGAGAGCAGGGGTGAGATCACCGAGAAGTACGGGTTCTCCGTGGTGGCCGCGATCAGGGTCACCCAGCGGTTCTCGACCGCCGGGAGCAGGGAGTCCTGCTGGGCCTTGCTGAAACGGTGGATCTCGTCCAGGAAGAGGACGGTCTCCTGGCCGTACCCGCCGGAGGCGCGGCGGGCGCCGTCGATGACCGCGCGGACCTCCTTGACGCCCGCGGTGATCGCCGACAGCTCGACGAAGCGCTTGTTGGTGGCCTTGGAGACCACGTACGCCAGGGTGGTCTTGCCGGTACCGGGCGGGCCCCACAGGATCACCGACGAGGGTCCCGCGGGGCCGCCCGCGCCTTCGCCGACCAGCCGGCGAAGCGGCGAGCCGGGCTTGAGCAGGTGCTGCTGGCCCACCACCTCGTCGAGGGTGCGCGGGCGCATCCGGACCGCCAGGGGACTCGCGGCCGGGTCCTTCTCCTGGCGTTCTTCACTTGCGGCGGTGAACAGGTCGGGCTCCACGCTGAAACCCTATGGCACACCACCGACAACGTGGCCGGACGGTGGATCACCGGCTCCGGCTCAGGTCCAGAGGCTGGTGCCCCAACGGGTCAGGATCAGCATGACGATGACACCGCAGTGCGTGACCGGCAGCACCCAGGTGAACTCGGCCAGGAAGTTCTTCACGGGGCGCGGGGCGGGCAGGAAGTCGTTGCGGACGTTGAAGGAGGTCACGTACCAGAACATGACGATCGTGGCCACCCAGGCCAGCGAGCACCACAGGCACAGCGCGTTGATGCGGTACAGCGACTCGAACTGGAGCCAGGTGACGAAGCAGACGCCGAAGAGCGTGCCGAGGTTGAACGTCAGCCAGTACCAGCGCGGGAAGGTGGCGCGGGCGAGCAGGCTCATGCCGACGCAGATGACGATGCCGTAGGCGACCAGGCCGAGCAGCGGGTTGGGGAACCCGAAGACGGTGGCCTGCTTGCTCTCCATGACGCTGCCGCAGGACACGATCGGGTTGAGGCTGCAGCTCGGGGTGAAGGTCTTGCCGCTGAGCTTGCCCTCGAGGATCTTCTGCTTGTCGATCGTGATGATCCACGCGGCGAGCAGACCGGCCGCTCCGGTGATCACCAGCAGCAGGGCGAAGGCGCGGCTGCCGCCCACCGTCCGCGGCGCGGGCACCGCGCGCTCAGGCTCGGGCTCCGCGGAGACGTGTTTGACTGTCGTCTTGCTCATCACGCCGATTCCGTCACTCGTGAGTTGGACCTTCTTCGGGCACGGCCATTGTGCCCCACGTGCTGTGTGAACACCGTCAGGTGGACACACGGAGGTGTGCACAGCCGTACCCGAACGTTCGGTTCCGGACGATGCTCGGACCATGACGGGAAACGAACTCGCGGTGCACGTACGGGGGCTGCGCAAGCGGTACGGGAGCGTCACCGCGGTCGACGGAATGGGCCTGGCCATAGGGAAGGGCGAGATCCTGGGCCTGCTCGGGCCGAACGGCGCGGGCAAGAGCACCACGGTGGAGATCATCCAGGGCCACCGCTCACAGGACGCGGGGCGAGGTCTCGGTCCTGGGGGCCGACCCGGCGCGTGGCGCTCGCGCGTCGGAATCGTCTGGCAGGACGAATCGGCGCCCGCGGAGTTGACGGTTGGCGAGACCGTGCGGCACTTCGCCCGGCGGCCGCGCGACCCGGAGGAGGTCATCGCCCTGGTCGGTCTGGAGGCGAAGGCGTCCGCGACGCCGTCGGCGGCACCGGCGTCACCGCCTGGCAGCTGTACGTCCCCTCGATGCCAGTCTCGGGCATCATGTCGACCAGCTTCGCGTCCCTGGGCATGTCCATCGCGGTCGAACGGGACGAGAAGGTGCTGCGCCGGCTGCGCGGCACGCCGATGCCGCCGACGGCGTACTTCCTGGGAAAATCTGGCTGGTTCTTTTCACCGGCGTGCTGGAGACGGCGATCCTGCTGCTGGTAGGCACCACGCTGTACGGCGTCCGTCTGCCCTCGGACGCGATCCGGTGGTTCCACTTCGCGTGGATCTTCGTGCTCGGCCTGACCGGGTGCGCGCTGCTCGGCATCGTGATCAGTTCGGTGCCCAGGTCTGCGAGGAGCGCCGGCTCGGTGGTCGTCCCGCCGTTCCTGGTGCTCCAGTTCATCTCCGGGGTCTACATCCTGATCGGCGCCATCCCCGGCTGGATGCTGAACATCGGAGCCCTCTTCCCGCTGAAGTGGCTGTGCCAGGGCCTGCGCGGGGTGTTCCTGCCGGACTCGGCGCGGGTGCTGGAACAGGCGGGGAGCTGGGAGTTCGGGCGGATCGCCCTGGTTCTCGCGGCCTGGTGCGCCGGCGGACTGGTGCTGTGCCTGCTGACGTTCCGCTGGAAGGACCGGCGGACGGGATGGGGCGGGGACCAGACCGGGACGGCGAAGGGCGCCGGGTGCCCGGACGAGCACCGGCGCCCTTGCGTGCGGGGCGTCAGCCGAGGCGGGCCTCCAGTTCCGCGACGATCTCGTTGACCGCGATCGCCGTCTGTTCGCCGGACTCCATGTCCTTGAGCTGGACGACGCTGTCGGCGAGGTCGCGCTCGCCGGCGACGAGCGCGAAGCGGGCACCGGACCTGTTGGCCGCCTTCATGGCGGCCTTGAGGCCCTTGTGGCCGTAGGAGAAGTCGGCGGCGATGCCCACCTTGCGCAGCTCGGAGACCTTCGCGAACAGCACCCGGCGTGCCTCCTCGCCGAGTGGGACCGCGAAGACGCTGGTGGATGCCGGGATTTTGAGCTCGACACCCTCCGCTTCCAGGGCCAGGACCGTACGGTCCACGCCCAGCGCCCAGCCCACCGACGGCAGGGCGGGACCGCCGATCATCTCGGACAGGCCGTCGTAGCGGCCGCCGCCGCCCACCGCGGACTGGGATCCGAGCCCGTCGTGCACGAACTCGAAGGTGGTGCGGGTGTAGTAGTCGAGTCCGCGGACCAGCTTGGCGTCGTCCTCGAAGGAGACCCCCTGGGCGTCCAGCAGCGCCCGCACTTCCTCGTGGTACGCCTTGCAGGCGTCGCACAGGTAGTCGCGCAGCAGCGGGACGCCCGTCAACTGCTTCTGCACCGACTCCCGCTTGTCGTCCAGGACGCGCAGGGGATTGATCTCGATCCGGGTGCGGGTGCCCTCGTCCAGGTCCAGGCCGCGCAGGAAGTCCTGAAGGGCGGCCCGGTAGACCGGGCGGCATTCCTTGTCGCCCAGGCTGTTGAGCAGGATGCGGAAGTCGCTCAGGCCCAGCGAACGGTAGGCCTGGTCGGCCAGGATGATCAGCTCGGCGTCCAGCGCCGGGTCCTCCGCCCCGATCGCCTCCGCGCCGACCTGCGAGAAGTGGCGGTAACGGCCCTTCTGAGGGCGCTCGTAGCGGTAGTAAGAGCCGGAGTACCACAGCTTGACCGGCAGGTTGCCCGCCTTGTGGAGGTTGGCCTCCAGGGCGGCCCGCAGGACGGAGGCGGTGCCTTCAGGCCGCAGGGCGAGCCGGTCGCCGCCCTTGGTCTCGAAGGCGTACATCTCCTTGGTGACGATGTCGGTGGACTCGCCGACCCCGCGCGCGAACAGCTCCACGTTCTCGAAGCCGGGGGTCTCGATGTAGCCGTAGCCGGAGTTGCGCAGCGGGGCGGCGATCGCCTCGCGGACCGCCAGGTACTTCGCGGAGTCCGGCGGGACCAGGTCGTACGTGCCCTTGGGGGCCTTGAAGGTGCTCACGGAAGGTCTCTCGTCACATTCCTCGTCGGGGAGCGTCGTCCAGGTCCGCTCCCGGGCCGGCGGCCACCTGCCGCAGATAGGGGTTGGTGGCACGCTCCCGGCCGATGGTCGTCTGGGGGCCGTGGCCGGACAGCACCACGGTCGAGTCGTCGAGCGGCAGGCACACGCGGGCCAGCGAGTCGAGCATCTCGGCCATGTCACCGCCGGGCAGGTCGGTGCGTCCGATGGAGCCGGCGAACAGCAGATCCCCGGAAAAGAGGACCGGCGGGATGTCCGCGGCCCCGGGCATCCGGAAGGTCACCGACCCCTTGGTATGGCCGGGCGCGTGCGCGACGGAGAACTCCAGGCCGGCCAGCTTCAGTCCGGCGCCGTCGGCCAGCTCCTTGACGTCGTCCGGCTCCCCCACGGTCAGCTCGCCCATCAGCGGCATGCCGATGGAACGGCCGAGTGCCTTCTCCGGGTCGCTCATCATGTACCGGTCGGCCGGGTGGATCCAGGCCGGTACGTCGTGCGCGCCGCACACCGGGACGACCGAGGCCACGTGGTCGATGTGGCCGTGGGTGAGGACGACGGCGACGGGCTTGAGCCGATGCTTCCTGATCGCTTCCTCGACCCCTCGGGCGGCCTGGTGGCCGGGGTCGATGATCACGCACTCCTCACCGGCGGCGGGGGCGACGAGGTAGCAGTTCGTCCCCCAGGCCCCGGCGGGGAACCCGGCAATGAGCACGATCGTCCTTCGTTGTGTCGATACGGGCGGCTACAGCTGTTGTCAGAGCCTACCGGCGCTGCCGGATCCTCAGCGAACCCATATACGGTACGGGTCACACGCGGGTGCCCGCCTCGAGCGACGCACCCGTACCGGTGGACACACGAGACGTATGAGGAGAGAACGCGGTGGTCAGCCAGGAGCAGCGGCGACGTCAGCTCGCCCGGGAGAAGTTCTTGCGGCAGCAGCAGCGGCGCACCGCCGCGCGGCGCAAGGCACGCGTGCGCAACTCCGTGATCGCGTCGGTGCTGGGCGTGGTCCTCATCGGCAGTGTCGCGCTGTACACGACCGGGGTGCTGAAGAACGGCAAGGACGACAAGGCCAACGCGAGCGCGGAGGTCACCCCCAGCGCCTCGGCCACCAGCAAGGCCCCGGACCCGTGCGCCAAGCCGGCCGCGGGCTCGGTGAAGAAGCTGAGCTGGGCCAAGGAACCGGCGATGGCGATCGACAAGTCGGCGAAGTACACGATGAAGCTCGACACCACGTGCGGCGAGATAGACCTGGACCTGAAGGCCTCCGCAGCGCCGCACACCGTGAACTCCTTCGGCTTCCTGGCCGGAAAGGGCTTCTTCGACCACACCAAGTGCCACCGGCTCACCGCGGAGGGCATCTACGTCCTGCAGTGCGGCGACCCGGAGGGCACGGGCCGGGGCGGTCCCGGGTACACGATCCCCGACGAGAACCTCAAGGACAAAAGCCTGAAGGGCGGCGTCTATCCGGCGGGCACCGTGGCGATGGCGAACAGGTCGCAGCCGCACACCGGTGGCAGCCAGTTCTTCCTGGTGTACCGGGACAGTCCTCTTCCGCCCAGCTACACCCCGTTCGGCACCATCTCCGAATCCGGTATGAAGGTGCTGAAGAAGATCGCGGACGCCGGCGCCGAGCCCGCCGATCCCGAGACGGGCAACACCGCCCCGAACGCGACCGTGGTGATCAACAAGGCGACGGTGACGAAGTCCTGACGGCAGCGACGGCCAGCTGGGAAATTTCGCTCGCGCTGGATGCGGACAGGCCACCCGCCGGTCGCCTATGTTGGCGGTGACGAAACTGTGGACGATGCCCGGGGGAGCTTCGAGGCCCTCCGCAGGCATCATGTGGAGGAGGCGCTGTGAGCAGCGACCCGTGGGGCCGCGTCGACGAGACGGGGACCGTGTACGTGCGAACGGCCGACGGCGAGCAGGTCGTCGGTTCCTGGCAGGCCGGCTCCCCCGAGGAGGCACTGGCCTACTTCGAGCGCAAGTACGAGGGCCTGGTTGTCGAGATCGGCCTCCTCGAGAAGCGAGTGCAGACCACCGACCTGTCGGCGAAGGACGCCCAGGCCGCCATCGACCATCTGCGGGAGCAGGTCGACGCGCACCACGCGGTCGGCGATCTGGACGCGCTGCGTGCCCGCCTGGACAAGCTGGTCGAGACGGTCGAGGCCCGCCGTGAGGAGCGCAAGGCGCAGCGCGTCCGGCAGGCGGACGAGGCCCGGCACGCCAAGGAGGCGCTGGTCACCGAGGCGGAGGAGCTGGCCCGTTCCGACCAGTGGCGGGCGGCCGGGGAGCGGCTGCGCGCGCTGGTGGACACCTGGAAGGGGCTGCCGCGCCTGGACCGCAAGTCCGACGACGAGCTGTGGCACCGCTTCTCGCACGCCCGGTCGGCGTTCTCCAAGCGGCGCAAGGCGCACTTCGCGCAGCTGGACGCGCAGCGCGAGGAGGCACGCAAGGCCAAGGAGCGGCTGGTCGCCGAGGCCGAGGCGCTGTCGGGCTCGACGGACTGGGGCCCCACCTCGGCCCGCTACCGCGACCTGATGACGGAGTGGAAGGCCGCCGGCCGTGCCCAGCGCGAGCACGAGGACGACCTGTGGAACCGCTTCCGCGGCGCCCAGGACGTCTTCTTCGCGGCCCGCAGCGCGGTGTTCGCCGAGCGGGACGCCGAACAGGCGGAGAACCTGAAGCTGAAGGAGGAGCTGGCCGAGGAGGCCGAGAAGCTCCTGCCGGTCACGGACCTGAAGGCCGCCCGGGCCGCCTTCCGCTCGATCAACGAGCGCTGGGAGGCCATCGGCCATGTGCCGCGCGACGCCCGTCCGCGGGTGGAGGGCCGGATGCACACGGTCGACCGGGCCATCCAGGAGGCCGAGGAGGCCGAGTGGCGCCGGACGAACCCGGAGGCGCGGGCCCGTGCCGAGGGTCTGACCGGTCAGCTCCAGGCCGCCGTGGACAAGCTGCGGGGGCAGATCGAGCAGGCCCGGGCCCAGGGCAACACCGCCAGGGCCGACAAGCTCGACAAGGAGCTGGAGGGCCGCCAGGCGCTCCTGGACCAGGCCCTGAAGGGTCTGCAGGAGTTCGGCGGCTGATCCGGGCCGCCTGGTCCACCTGGGTCCGGCGACGCTCCCACGATCGGCTGAGGGCCCCCGTAGCGCCTACGGGGGCCCTCAGCCGTTCTGTGTTCTGTGTCCTGGTCGTTGGCGTGAGTGGCTGCCTAGGCCCGGCTGCGCGCCGAGGTGACCCGGTAGACGTCGTAGACGCCCTCCACTCCCCGTACGGCCTTCAGGACGTGCCCCAGGTGCTTGGGGTCGCCCATCTCGAAGGTGAAGCGGGAGGTGGCTACGCGGTCGCGGGAGGTCTGGACGGCCGCGGAGAGGATGTTGACGTGCTGGTCGGACAGGACGCGCGTGACGTCCGAGAGCAGACGGGAACGGTCCAGGGCCTCGACCTGGATGGCGACCAGGAAGACCGAGGACTGGGTGGGCGCCCACTCGACGTCGAGGATCCGCTCCGGCTCACGCGACAGTGACTCCACGTTGACGCAGTCACTGCGGTGAACCGATACGCCACTACCCCGCGTGACGAAACCGATGATCGGGTCGCCGGGGACCGGGGTGCAGCAGCGGGCCAGCTTGACCCACACGTCGTCGACACCCTTGACGACGACACCGGGGTCGGCGCTGGAGCGGCGTTTGCGGGAGCGTCCGCGCGAGGGCGGCACGCTCTCGTCGATCTCCTCGGTGGCCGCCTCCTCACCGCCGAGCGCCTGCACCAGTTTCTGCACGATGTTCTGTGCGGAGACGTGCCCCTCGCCGATCGCCGCGTACAGCGCGGAGATGTCCGAGTAGCGCATCTCGTGCGCGAGGGTGACCAGCGAGTCGCCGGTCAGGATGCGCTGGATCGGCAGGTTCTGCTTGCGCATGGCGCGGACGATGGCGTCCTTGCCCTGCTCGATCGCCTCGTCCCGGCGTTCCTTGGAGAACCAGGCCCGGATCTTGTTGCGGGCGCGCGGGGACTTGACGAAGCCGAGCCAGTCGCGGGAGGGGCCGGCGCCGGCCGCCTTGGAGGTGAAGACCTCCACCAGGTCGCCGTTGTCCAGGGTCGACTCCAGCGGGACGAGCCGGCCGTTGACGCGTGCCCCTATGGTGCGATGGCCGACCTCGGTGTGGACGGCGTACGCGAAGTCCACCGGGGTGGCGCCGGCCGGGAGAGCTATGACGTCGCCCTTGGGCGTGAAGACGAAGACCTCGTTGCGCGACAGGTCGAAGCGCAGCGACTCCAGGAACTCACCGGGGTCCTCGGTCTCCTTCTGCCAGTCCAGCAACTGCCGCAGCCACGCCATGTCGTTGATGGCGGCCGCGTCCTTGCCGGCCTTGCCTGCGGGCTTCGGTGAGTCGGTGCGGACCTTGGAGGCGCCAGCGACGGCCTCCTGCTTGTACTTCCAGTGCGCGGCGATGCCGTACTCGGCGCGGCGGTGCATGTCGAAGGTGCGGATCTGCAGCTCGACCGGTTTGCCGTTGGGGCCGATGACCGTCGTGTGGAGCGACTGGTACATGTTGAACTTGGGCATCGCGATGTAGTCCTTGAACCGGCCGGGGACCGGGTTCCATCGCGCGTGCACGGTGCCGAGGGCGGCGTAGCAGTCGCGGACCGTGTCGACCAGGACACGGATGCCCACCAGGTCGTAGATCTCCGCGAAGTCACGGCCGCGGACGATCATCTTCTGGTAGACGCTGTAGTAGTGCTTGGGCCGGCCGGTGACGGTCGCCTTGATGCGCGCGGCGCGCAGGTCGGCCTGGACCTCGTCGGTGACGATCGCGAGGTACTCGTCGCGCTTGGGGGCGCGCTCGGCGACGAGGCGGACGATCTCGTCGTACATCTTGGGGTAGAGGATCGCGAAGGCGAGGTCCTCCAGCTCCCACTTGATGGTGTTCATGCCCAGCCGGTGGGCGAGCGGGGCGTAGATCTCAAGCGTCTCGCGGGCTTTCTTCTCCTGCTTCTCGCGCTTGAGGTAGCGCATGGTGCGCATGTTGTGCAGGCGGTCGGCGAGCTTGATGACCAGGACGCGGGGGTCCTTGGCCATGGCGACGACCATCTTGCGCACGGTCTCGGCCTGCGCGGCCTCGCCGAACTTGACCTTGTCCAGCTTGGTGACGCCGTCGACGAGCAGGGCGACGGTGTCGCCGAAGTCGCGGCGCAACTGGTCCAGGCCGTATTCGGTGTCCTCGACGGTGTCGTGCAGCAGCCCCGCCATCAGCGTGGCCGGGTCCATGCCGAGCTCGGCGAGGATGGTGGTCACGGCGAGCGGGTGCGTGATGTACGGGTCGCCGCTCTTGCGCTTCTGGCCGCGGTGCCAGCGCTCGGCGACCTGGTAGGCGCGCTCGATCTGGCGCAGGGTCGAGTTCTCGATCTTCGGATCGTTGCTGCGCACTATCCGCAGCAGCGGCTCCAGCACCGGGTTGTACGGGTTGGCGCGCTGCACGCCGAGTCGGGCGAGGCGGGCGCGGACGCGATTGGAGGAGCCGGAGCGGCCGGGCTGGCCGGCGGAGGGGCGCACGACGGGGGGCGGCGCGGGACGCTCGGGCTGGGCCGGCTTGGGGCGCGCGGCCTCGGTCGACCTGCCGACGGGGGCGGACTGGGCGTGCTCGGCCGTCCCACGGGTGTCGCTCTTCGCGTGCGGCGCGGGCTTCGCCGCGGACGCCGAGGCGGACTCGGGCTTGGCGGCGGTCAGTGGCTGGGCCTCGTCTGGCAAGAGGACTCCTCGTGCGCGATCCGGGTCCCCCGGTCAGGCTCCGGAGACCCCATGGTAGCGATCCAGAGCTCCAGGATCGCCTCCAGCCCGATCGAAGGGCCGTTTACGGCACAAACACACAAGCCGGGCACGTGATTCCGGTACCCGGCTTTCGTGCTGCCTCACGCCACCCGTAGGTGCGAAGCCCCCGCCAGGCTCTGGGGCGAAGCCCCAGGACGGCCCCTTCCATCCCATCCCACCAAAACAGGCGAGCGACTGGGAAACCCGAGTGCAGGGGGTAAAGCCCCACGCCAGCGCCTGCGGCGCGGAGGGCCAGGACAGGCGGGAGAGCGAGAAACCGGGGGTGCAGGGGGCGCAGCCCCCGCCGGGGTCTGGGACGGAACCCCAGAGACCGGCCCCCTCACACCCACCGAGACAGGTGGGCGGGCGGGAAAGGAGGGGCGCAGGGGCCGCAGCCCCCACCAAGGATCCGGGGCGGAGCCCCAGAGACCGGCCCCCTCACACCCACCGAGACAGGTGGGCGGGCGGGAAAGCAGGGGCGCAGGGGCCGCAGCCCCCACCAGGGATCCGGGGCGGAGCCCAGGGGCGGGGCCGCCCTTGCCACCCACCGAGACAGGTGGGCGGGCGGGCGGAGTCGGGGCGCAGTCCCGGGACAGGGGGCCTGGGGCAAGCAGTCCCAGGCCCCCCTTGGTCAGAGGCGGAGGAGGGCCTCCAGCGGGGCCCCCGACAGCGCGGGCTCCAGACGGGTCCGGCCACCGAGGAAGCCGAGTTCCATCAGCACCGCCACACCGGCGACCTCGGCCCCCGCCCGGCGGATGAGCTGAATGGACGCCTCCGCGGTACCCCCCGTGGCCAGCACGTCGTCGACGACCAGAACACGGTCCCCGGCGCTCAGATCCTCCGCGTGGACCTCGATCTCCGCCGACCCGTACTCCAGGTCGTACGCCTGGCTCAACGTCGCTCCGGGAAGCTTGCCCGCCTTCCGCACGGGGATGAACCCGAGGCCCGCGCGGAGCGCCACCGGGGCGCCGAGGATGAAGCCGCGGGCCTCCAGGCCGACGACCTTCGTCGCCCCCTCCCGGGTGCCCACCTCCGCCAGCGCGTCGGTGAGGACGGCGAACGCCGCCGGGTCGGCCAGGAGCGGGGTGATGTCCTTGAACATCACCCCTGGCTCCGGATAGTCGGCCACATCACGGATACGGCTGAGCAGCAGCTCCTGGACGTCGGTCATCGACGCTTCCCCGAGGGTCGGCCGCGGCCCCGGCCGCGGGAGGCGGACTGGTCCCGCGGGCCCACCACGGCGTGTGCGGCGTCCTCCGCATCGTCACCGGCGGTGACACCGGCCGACTCCGCCTCCAGGGGCTCACCCTTCGCCGCCGCCTGCGCCCGCTTGGCGAGGACGCGCTTCTTGAGGGCCTTCATCTGCGGCTCGAGCTCCTTGAGGTCGGCGACGAGCGGCGTGGCGATGAAGATCGAGGAGTACGCACCGGCCGCGAGGCCGACGAACAGCGACAGCGAGATGTCGTTCAGCATGCCCGCGCCGAGCACACCACCGCCGATGAACAGCAGGCCCGCCACCGGCAGCAGCGCCACCACGGTGGTGTTGATGGACCGGATCAGCGTGCCGTTGATCGAGCGGTTCGCGATCTCGCTGTACGTCCAGCGGGTCTGCCGGGTGACGTCCTTCGACTGCTCCTTCAGGCTGTCGAAGACGACGACCGTGTCGTAGAGCGAGTAACCGAGGATCGTCAGCAGACCGATCACCGTACCGGGCGTGACCTCGAAGCCGACGAGGGCGTAGACGCCGGTGGTGATCGTCAGGTCGTGGATCAGCGCGACGAGCGCGGCCAGCGCCATGCGCCACTCGAAGGCGATCGCCAGGTAGATCACGACCAGGATCATGAAGATCGCCAGGCCCTGCCAGGCCTTGTTGGCGATCTGCTCGCCCCAGCTCGGACCGACCAGGTCGGCGTTGATGTGCTCCGGGTTGACCTTCAGGTCCTTGGCCAGGGCTTCCTTGATCTGGTCGGACTTGCCGGTCTCGATGCCCGCGATCTGGATGCGCAGGCTGCCGTCACCGAGCTTCTGGACGATCGACTCCTGGCCGGAGGCGCCGTGCGCGAAGTCCTCGGCCTGGGCCACCGACGCGCTCATGTGCTTGGGCGTGGTGAAGACCGCCCCGCCCTGGAACTCGATGCCCATGTTCAGGCCGCGCACCGCCAGGCCCAGGATGGCCGTGATGGTGATCAGGATCGAGATGCCGTACCAGATCTTGCGGTTCTTGATGAAGTCGTAGCCGACCTCGCCATGGTGCAGTCGGGCGCCGAGGTTGCCGAGCTTGGACACCTCACGCCTCCTTCGTCTCGATGGGGGCGGAGGGACGGCGGGTGCGGCGCAGCGGAGGCTTGGCACCCAGGCGCTTGGGGTCCAGACCGGACCAGCTGTGGCCACTGGCGAAGAACTTGCGGCGGGCGAAGATCGTCATCAGCGGCTTGGTGAACAGGAAGATGACGACCACGTCGAGCAGCGTGGTCAGGCCGAGCGTGAACGCGAAGCCCTGCACCTTGCCGACGGTCACGATGAACAGCACCGCGGCCGCCAGGAACGACACGAAGTCCGAGACGAGGACGGTACGCCGGGCCCGCGGCCAGCCGCGCTCCACGGCGGGGCGCATCGAACGGCCCTCGCGGATCTCGTCCCTTATGCGTTCGAAGAACACGATGAAGGAGTCCGCGGTGATACCGATCGCGACGATCGCACCGCACACGGCCGGCAGGTTCAGCGCGAAGCCGATGGTCGGGCCGAGCAGCGACATCAGCGTGTACGTGAGCATGGCGGAGACCATCAGCGAGGCGATGGCGACCATCGCCAGTCCGCGGTAGTAGACCACCAGGTAGATCACGACCAGGCCGAGACCGATGGCGCCCGCGATCAGACCGGCGTGCAGCTGCTCACCGCCGAGCGCGGCGGTGACGGTGGTGACGCTGTCCTCCTTGAAGGTCAGCGGCAGCGCGCCGTAGGACAGCATGTTGGCGAGGCTCTGCGCCTCCTCCTGGGTGAAACGCCCGGAGATCTCCGCGCTGCCGCCGGTCAGCGCCTGGCTGACGTACGGGTCGGAGACGACGTCGCCGTCCAGGACGATGGCGAACTGGTTCTGCGGCGAGGGGTTCTGGGCCAGCTTGCCGGTGATGTCGGCGAACTTCGTGGCGCCCTTGGAGGTGAACTCCATGGTCACGGTCCAGCCGGAGGCGGTCTGCGTGTTGAAGACGGCGGCCGCCTTCTTGACGTCGGTGCCGTCCACCTCGGCGGGCCCGAGCAGGTACTTCTGCCACTGGCCCTGAGAGTTCCGGCCGCAGGCGACGGTCGACTCGGTGGGCAGCACGCCCTTGCCGGCGGTCGCGCGCACGTCCTGCTTGCTGCAGTCCAGGGCGGCGTACTCGGCCTGGAGCTTGCTGTTCGCGTCACCGGTGCCGCCGCTCGGGGCCGGGGAGGCGGGGGCCGACGGGCTCTTCGAGGCGTTCGGGCTGGCCGGGGAGCCGCTCGCGGACGGGGTGGCGTCCGCCTTCAGGGCCTCGGTGACCGGGCGGCCCTGCTTGGTCTCGGAGGCCGAGGGGGTCGGGGAGCCGGAGGGGGTCGCCTCGCCGGTGGACTTGTCGGTCGCCTTGTGGGAGGTGCTGGGCGACGGCTCGGCCGGGGCGGCGCCGGTGATGTCGGTGGCGAGGACCGGACGGAAGTACAGCTTCGCGGTGGTGCCGACCTGCTCGCGGGCCTGCTTGGAGTTGGTGCCCTTGGGGATGTTGACAATGATGTTGTCGTTGCCCTGGGTCTGGACCTCGGCCTCCGAGACGCCGAGACCGTTGACACGCCGTTCCATGATGTTGACGGCCGTGTCCATGTTGGCCTTGTTGATCGCGGATTCCTGACCGCGCTCCGGGACCGCCCGCAGCGTGATGCTCGTACCGCCGGCCAGGTCGATACCCAGGCGCGGAGCGGTGTTGCCGGTGACGAACATGCCTCCGGTGAGCGCCACGATGGCGATCAGAATGAGGGCCAGCGAGCGCCCCGGCTTGCTCTGGGCGCTCGCACTGCGTCCCTTTTTGGATACAGCCACCTTTTAGTTACTCCCTCTCGGGCCGTCCCTCGCCGGGTGAGCTCGGCGACGGCCATGACGTGGTCTCGGAATCCCGCGCGAAGTGAACGCGTCCCAGGGCGCGCAGGTGGTGCCGCGCGCCCTGGGTGGTGACTACTTCGCCTCGGAGTCGCCGTCGGTCTTCTTCGGCTCGTCCTCCGCCTTCGCCTCGGCGGCGTCGGCCGGCTCCTCGGCCGCGTCCTTCTTGCCGAGGTCGACGGGCTTGTCGTCGGAGGCGCCGGCGGCGTCGGCGGGCTCGTCGTTACCGGTGAGGGAGGAGGCGTCGTCGGGGACGAGGTCGGCGTCGGACTTCAGATCGTGCTCGATGCCGTGGACGATGCGGTTGTACTCGTCATCGGTCAGGACGGTCGCGATCGCGTTCTTGGCGAACAGCAGATCGACACCCGGGCCCGCGTCGAGGAGGACCGTGTCGTCGTTGACCTCCTTGACCGTGGCGTACATGCCCCCGATCGTGCGGATACCACTACCGGGCTGCATCTGGTCGCGCATTTCCGCGGCCTGCTGCTGCTTCTTCTTGGCCGACCGGGTCATCAGGAACATGGCCCCGATGAGCACGATGAACGGGAGGAGGGTCACGAGACTCACGGGTCGGAACTTCCTTCACACGACCGCGATGGGGGAGCGGCCTGATTGGTTGGGGGTATGTGTACTGCCTACAAAGGCGGCATCGGCGGAGTCTAGGCGAGTCCGCATGCAAGGAACAACGCTCAGCATGACACCTGGGTTCCTCCCCGAGCCAATACCCCAGCCGTCACGCCCCGAACAGGCCCTGTTGTCCGTTTCCCGCAGCCGTCGAGCCGGGCGGGGTGAGGCCGAGGTGCGCCCAGGCGGCGGGCGTGGCGACACGCCCGCGCGGAGTGCGGGCGAGCAGGCCCTCGCGGACGAGGAACGGCTCGGCGACCTCCTCGACGGTCTCGCGCTCCTCCCCCACGGCGACCGCGAGTGTCGACAGGCCGACCGGGCCGCCGCCGAACAGCTTCAGCAGGGCCTCGAGGACCGCCCGGTCGAGCCGGTCGAGGCCGCGGGCGTCGACCTCGTAGACGGCCAGGGCCGCGGCGGCGATCTCGCGCGTGATGGTCCCGTCGGCCTTGACCTGCGCGTAGTCACGGACGCGGCGCAGCAGGCGGTTGGCGATGCGCGGGGTGCCCCGGGAACGGCCGGCGATCTCGGCGGCTCCGTCGGCCTCGATCCGTACGTCGAGGAGGTTCGCCGAGCGGTGGACGACGCGCTCCAGCTCCGCGGGCCCGTAGAACTCCATGTGCGCGGTGAAGCCGAAGCGATCGCGCAGCGGGGGCGGCAGCAGGCCCGCGCGTGTCGTGGCGCCGACGAGGGTGAACGGGGGCAGTTCGAGCGGGATGGCGGTGGCGCCGGGGCCCTTGCCGACGATCACGTCGACCCGGAAGTCCTCCATCGCCATGTAGAGCATCTCCTCGGCGGGCCTCGACATGCGGTGGATCTCGTCGAGGAAGAGCACCTCGCCCTCCTGGAGGGAGGACAGGATGGCCGCGAGGTCGCCGGCGTGCTGGATGGCGGGCCCCGAGGTGATGCGGATGGGGGCGCCCATCTCGGCCGCGATGATCATGGACAGGGTGGTCTTGCCCAGGCCGGGGGCACCGGACAGCAGCACGTGGTCGGCGGTGGCGCCGCGCGCCCGGGCGGCGCGCAGCACGAGGTCGAGCTGTTCGCGGACCTTCTCCTGGCCGATGAACTCGTCCAGGTCCTTGGGGCGCAGGGCGGCCTCGACCGCCTGGTCCTCACCGTCGGCGGCGGAGCCCACCAGCCGCTCCGCTGCGGGGCCGGCGAGCCCCTCGGCGGCGGGCGTGTCGGTCGTGTCGTCCCAGTTCACTCGCGTACTCCTGGCTCAGCGGGCTCGGTTCAGGGTCTGCAGGGCCGCCTTGAGCAACTGGCCCACCTGGGGCGTGCCCCCGGCGGCCTCGGCCTGGGGTGCCACGGCGGTCACCGCCTCGTCGGCCTCGCGGGTGGCGTACCCGAGGCCGATCAGCGCCGCGTGCAGCTGGTCGCGCCAGCCCTGGGTGACCGGTGCGCCGACGGCGGGTGCGCCGACGGGCTCGCCGAGCCGGTCCGTGAGCTCCAGCAGGAGCTTCTGGGCGCCCTTCTTGCCGATGCCCGGGACGGCGGTGAGGGCCTTCTCGTCGCCGGTGGTGACGGCCCGGCGCAGGGCGTCGGGCGTGTGCACGGCCAGCATCGCCTGGGCGAGCCGCGGCCCCACCCCGCTGGCGGTCTGCAGCAGCTCGAAGGCCTGGCGCTCGTCGTCGTCCGCGAAGCCGTACAGGGTCAGCGAGTCCTCCCTTACGACGAGTGAGGTGGCGAGCCTGGCCTGCTGGCCGAGGCGGAGCGTGGAGAGCGTGTTCGGGGTGCACTGCACGGCCATGCCGACGCCGCCGACCTCGATCACCGCGGCGTCGGGGGCGAGGGCTGCGACCGTGCCGCTGACGAAGGCGATCATGCCGTACGGCCTTTCCTTGTCGAGGGTTGTCCGGCCGCGTGCGCGGCGACGGCCTGCTGGAGCCGGTTCTGGGCGGGGGCTCGCCAGATGTGACAGACGGCCAGGGCCAGGGCGTCGGCGGCGTCGGCCGGCTTGGGGGGCGCGGCGAGCCGCAGCAGCCGGGTGACCATGGCTGCGACCTGCGTCTTGTCGGCGCGGCCGCTGCCGGTGACGGCGGCCTTGACCTCACTGGGGGTGTGCAGGGCGACCGGGATGCCGCGGCGGGCCGCGCAGAGCATCGCCACGGCACTGGCCTGGGCGGTGCCCATGACCGTGCGCACGTTGTGCTGGCTGAACACACGCTCGACCGCCACGCATTCGGGCAGGTGCTCGTCCAGCCACCGCTCTATCCCCTGCTCGACGGCGACCAGACGGTGGCTCAGGTCGGCGTCCACCGGGGTGCGGACGACTCCGACGCCGAGCATGGTCAGCGGCCGGCCCGCGACTCCCTCGACGACACCGACGCCGCAGCGGGTGAGCCCGGGGTCGACTCCCAGTACGCGCACGCGTGTCCCCTCCCCTCGTGACATGGTCGCGGTCCGTGGTGGTGATCTTTGCCTGTCGCCAGGCTATCCGCTGCCACCGACAACGACGGCGGGCCGGCGGGGATGTCCCACCGGCCCGTCCAAGCCCGCGCGATCCGCGGCGGCGTTACGCGCCGACCTTCTCCATGATCTCGTCGCTGACGTCGAAGTTGGCGAAGACGTTCTGCACGTCGTCGCTGTCCTCGAGCGCGTCGATCAGCTTGAAGATCTTCCTGGCACCGTCCTCGTCCAGCTCCACCTGCATGGTGGGTACGAAGTTGGCCTCGGCGGAGTCGTAGTCGATGCCGGCCTCCTGGAGGGCGGTGCGGACCGCCACCAGGTCGGTGGCCTCGCTGAGCACCTCGAAGGACTCGCCGAGGTCGTTGACCTCCTCGGCACCGGCGTCCAGGACGGCGGTCAGGACGTCGTCCTCGGCCAGCTCGCCCTTGGGGACGATCACGACGCCCTTGCGGTTGAAGAGGTACGACACCGAGCCCGGGTCGGCCATGGAGCCGCCGTTGCGGGTCATGGCCACGCGGACGTCGGAGGCGGCGCGGTTGCGGTTGTCGGTGAGGCACTCGATGAGCACCGCGACGCCGTTCGGCCCGTAACCCTCGTACATGATCGTCTCGTAGTCGGCGCCGCCGGCCTCGAGACCGCCGCCGCGCTTGATGGCCGAGTCGATGTTCTTGTTCGGCACCGACTGCTTCTTGGCCTTCTGCACGGCGTCGTAGAGCGTCGGGTTGCCGTCCAGGTCGACGCCGCCCATGCGAGCCGCGACCTCGATGTTCTTGATCAGCTTCGCGAAGAGCTTGCCGCGCTTGGCATCGATGACGGCCTTCTTGTGCTTCGTCGTGGCCCATTTAGAGTGGCCGGACATCTGCCTGTCTCCTTCGCGTAACCCGTCTGCGTACGAACGCAGGAATCCTACAAGGACTCGGGTGTCCGGTTCGCGCGCACCATGTCGACGAACAGAGCGTGCACACGGTGGTCGCCGGTCAGCTCCGGGTGGAACGACGTGGCCAGCGCGTTGCCCTGGCGGACCGCGACGATGTGGCCGTCGTGCTCGGCGAGCACCTCGGCCCCGGCGCCGACGGACTCGACCCAGGGGGCGCGGATGAAGACGCCCTCCACCGGATCGCCCAGGACGCCCTTGACGTCGACGGCGGCCTCGAAGGACTCGTTCTGCCGTCCGAAGGCGTTACGGCGCACGATCATGTCGATTCCACCGACGGTCTCCTGGCCCGAGCGCGGGTCGAGGATCTTGTCGGCGAGCATGATCATGCCGGCGCAGGTGCCGTAGACGGGCATGCCGTCCCGCACGCGCGCGCGGAGAGGGTCCATCACTCCGAAGAGGACGGCCAGCTTGGAGATGGTGGTGGACTCGCCGCCGGGGAGGACGAGGCCGTCGACCCCGGCGAGCTCTTCGGGGCGCCGCACCGGCCTGGCCACGGCGTCCGCCGCGGCCAGAGCGATGAGGTGCTCCCGTACGTCGCCCTGGAGGGCCAGGACGCCTATGACGGGTGCGTCGGTCATGTACGTGGGGTTCTCTCTGCGTGTGGTCCCGGAAGCCGGCTCACCAGCCGCGGTTGGCGTAGCGCTCGGCCTCGGGGAGGGTGTCGCAGTTGATGCCGACCATGGCCTCGCCGAGGTTGCGGGACGCGTCCGCGATGATCTTCGGGTCGTCGTAGAAGGTGGTGGCCTTCACGATGGCGGCGGCGCGCTTGGCCGGGTCGCCGGACTTGAAGATGCCGGAGCCGACGAAGACGCCCTCGGCGCCGAGCTGGCGCATCAGGGCGGCGTCGGCGGGAGTGGCCACACCGCCGGCGGAGAACAGCACGACCGGGAGCTTGCCGAGCTCGGCGACCTCCTTGACCAGCTCGTACGGGGCGCGCAGCTCCTTGGCCGCGGCGTACAGCTCGTGGTTGTCGAAGCCGCGCAGCCTGGCGATCTCGTTCTTGATCTGGCGCAGGTGGCGGACGGCCTCGACGACGTTGCCGGTGCCGGCCTCGCCCTTGGAGCGGATCATCGCGGCGCCCTCGGCGATCCGGCGCAGGGCCTCGCCGAGGTTGGTGGCGCCGCAGACGAAGGGGGTGGTGAAGGCCCACTTGTCGGAGTGGTTGACCTCGTCGGCCGGGGTGAGGACCTCGGACTCGTCGATGTAGTCGACGCCGAGCGACTGAAGGACCTGGGCCTCGACGAAGTGGCCGATGCGGGATTTGGCCATGACCGGGATGGAGACCGCGCCGATGATGCCCTCGATCATGTCCGGGTCGGACATGCGGGCCACGCCGCCGTCCTTGCGGATGTCGGCGGGGACACGCTCCAGAGCCATGACCGCGACGGCGCCCGCGTCCTCGGCGATCTTCGCCTGCTCCGGCGTGACGACGTCCATGATCACGCCGCCCTTGAGCTGCTCGGCCATGCCGCGCTTCACACGGGCGGTACCGGTCTCGGGGGTCTGGGCGGAGTCGGAAATCGTGGTGGACACGGGTGACCTCACATGGTGAGAAGGGGGTGTGGTGCGGCACCGAGCAAACGGGATTGGACCAGTCCACGGCAAGGGCCAATGGGAACCCGGTGGATCCTTTTCGCCCCGGCACTGCCCGAAAGGGCACCGACTGATTCCGGCTGGGCGGGCTCTAGAGGGCTAGCTAGGCGGCCCGCTCGGCCAGGGCCGTCGGCGGCTCGTCGTCCATCTCGAAGGCCATGGGGAACGGGGCGTGTCCGGCCAGCCGGAACCACCGCACCTTGCGGTGCTCGCGCAGCCGGCGGGCGGCTCCCACGGCGTCGTTGTGGAAGCGGCGGGCCATCGGCACCCTGCGCACGGCCTCGGTCAGCTCGCGCGCCGCCTCCTCTCCCCCGGGCGCCTCGCGTACCACCTCGACCTGCGGGGCCTCGGCGAACACGGCCCGCAGGGCCTGGCTCAACTCGCTCTCCGCGACCTCCCGTTGCTCCTCCTCGGCCTGCCGGGCGGCGTGCGCGGCCTCGTACAGCACGATGGAGGCGGCCGGGTCCAGCACGCCGGAGGTGGCCAGTTCCTGCGCCACCGAGGCCCGTCGCAGCAACTGCGCGTCCAGCGCGGCCCGCGCGGCGTCGATGCGGGCGTGCAGCCGGTCCAGCCGCCCCGCCGTCCAGCTCAGGTACAGGCCGACGGCCACGAGCGCGACGACAATCCAGATGAGCGTTACGGTCACGGGCGGCAAGGCTACCGGGACGCTCCGCCCGGGCGGCCGGGGCCCTGTGTCCCGGGTGAGTGCCGTGGTGGGGGTCAGTCGCGGGCCAGGCCCAGGCGGGCCCGCAGCCCCGTGGTGCGTTCGTCGGCGGCGACGGCCGCCGCGCCGGCGGTGACCGTCTCGTAGACGGAGAGGATGTCGGCGCCGACGGTCGACCAGTCGAAGCGGCGCACATGGGTGCTGCCGCGTTCGCGCAGTTCGGCTCGGCGCGACGGGTCGGACAGCAGGCGCACGGCGGCTTCGGCGAGGGCGTCGGCGTCCTCGTTGGCGAAGAGTTCACCGGCCTTGCCCTGGTCCAGGACCTGGGCGAAGGCGTCCAGGTCGGAGGCGAGGACCGGGGCTCCGGCCGACATGGCCTCGACCAGGATGATGCCGAAGCTCTCACCGCCGGTGTTCGGGGCCACGTACAGGTCGACGCTGCGCAGGAGGCGCGCCTTGTCCTCGTCGCTGATCATGCCGAGGAACTCCACGCGCGAGCGCAGTTCCCTCGGCAGGTCCTCCACCGCCTGTTCCTCGTCCCCGCGGCCCGCGACCAGCAGACGGGCCCCCGGGCGGGCGGCGAGGATCCCGGGCAGCGCCCGCATCAGCACGGGCAGGCCCTTGCGGGGCTCGTCGATGCGGCCGATGAAGCCGATCGTGTCCCCCTGCCACTCGGGTCTGGGCTCGGCCCGGGCGAAGAAGTCGACGTCGACGCCGTTGGGGATCACCACCGCGTCGCCGCCCAGGTGCTCGACGAGGGTGCGGCGGGCGTACTCGCTCACCGCGATCCGCGCGCTGATCTTCTCCAGGGCCGCCTGGAGGATGGCGTACGCGGCGATCATCGCCCGCGAACGGGGGTTGGAGGTGTGGAAGGTGGCGACGATCGGGCCCTGGGCCGCCCAGCAGGTCAGCAGGCCCAGCGACGGCGAGGTCGGCTCGTGGATGTGAATCACGTCGAACCGGCCCTCGTGCAGCCAGCGCCGTACCCGGGCCGCCGACAGGAAACCGAAGTTGAGCCGGGCCACCGAGCCGTTGTAGGGCACCGGGACCGCCCGGCCGGCCGAGACGACGTAGGGCGGCAGCGGGGTGTCGTCGTCGGCGGGGGCGAGGACGGACACCTCGTGGCCGAGGCCGTTGAAGTACTCCGCCAGGTCCCGGATGTGGAACTGGACACCACCGGGCACGTCCCACGAGTAGGGGCAGACGATGCCGATCCTCACGCCGACGCCTTCCCGGGATCCTCGGGATCCCGCCCGGGATCCAGGTCCGCGAGCCACAAGCGCTGAAGCATGTGCCAGTCCTCCGGATGGTCGGCGATCCCCGTGGCGAAGGCGTCGGCCAGCGCCTGTGTCATGACAGACGTCTTCTCGGCCCGCGTACCTGTCCCGGGTACGTCGACCGGGGGATGGACACGGCCCCGCATGACGGGCGAGTCGTCGTACCACAGGGTGACGGGCAGCAGCAGGGCGCCCGTCTGCTGGGCGAGGAGGGCGGGCCCGGCGGGCATCCGGGCCGTCTCGCCGAAGAACGTGACCTCCACGCCGGAGGCGGACAGGTCACGGTCGGCGACCAGGCAGACCAGACCGCCGTCGCGCAGCCGCCGGGCCAGCGTGCCGAACGCGGAGCCGCCGCTGTGCGGCAGGACCTCCATGCCGAGGCCCTCGCGGTAGGCGACGAACCGGTCGTAGAGCGTCTCCGGCTTCAGCCGCTCGGCGACGGTCGTGAACGGCGTCTTCAGCTCGGTGGTGACCCAGGCGCCGGCCAGGTCCCAGTTGGCCAGGTGGGGCAGGGCGAGGACGACGCCCTTGCCGGCCGCGAGGCCGTCGGTCAGGTAGTGCAGGTCCTTGGGGTCGAAGCCCGCCCTGATCCGCTCGGCGCTCCAGGCGGGCAGCCGGAAGGACTCCATCCAGTAGCGCAGGTACGAGCGCATCCCCGCACGCGAGAGCTCGGCGAGGCGCTCGGGGGTCGCGTCGGGCACCACGCGCGCGTAGTTGCCCTCCAGCCGCCGCACGCCCTTGCCGCGCTGCCGCCAGGCGAGGTCGGCGACCGTGCGTCCGAGCCGCACGGCGACCGGTTCGGGGAGCTTCTTCACGGTGCCCCAGCCGAGGCCGTACAGCCCGTCGGTGAGCTGCTCCTGGACGGTCATTTCGCCGCCTCGCTCCCCTGCTCCCGCCGGGCCTCGGCGGCCTCCGCCTCGGCCGACTCCCGGCGCACCGTGACGACCCGCTGGATCAGCGTGACCAGGCTGCCCGCGGCGACGATCCACAGGGCGATCGGCAGCAGGTACTGGATGCCCGGCACCCCGAACTTGTGCAGGCCCGCGAACCCGGCCGCGACCAGCGAGATCACCAGCCGCTCGGCGCGCTCGACGAGCCCGTTGACAGCGACCGGCAGACCGATCGACTCGCCGCGGGCCTTGGTGTACGACACCACCTGTCCGCTGGCCAGGCAGAAGATCGACACCGCGCACAGCACGTTGTCGTCGCCGTGTCCCGCGTACCACAGGGCGAACCCGCCGAAGATCGCGCCGTCGGCGACCCGGTCGAGGGTGGAGTCCAGGAAGGCGCCCCAGCGGCTGGAGCGGCCGAGCTGGCGGGCCATGTTGCCGTCGACGAGGTCGGAGAACACGAACAGCGTGATCACGACCGTGCCCCAGAAGAACTCGCCCCGCGGGTAGAAGACCAGCGCGCCCGCGACCACTCCGGCGGTCCCGATGAGCGTGACCGTGTCCGGGCTCACGCCCCGGCGGATGAGAAACGCGGCGAACGGTGTGAGGACACGCGTGAAGAATGCACGCGCGTACTTGTTCAGCATGGCCTTCCCGAGGGTCGGTGTCGCCGGGCGGCCCCTGCTGGCCACCGGCTGGCCCATCGTAGCCACGCACGCCCGTGCGCGGCGGCCGGGCGCCCGACCTCCGCGAGCACCGGCGGCCACCCGTGCGCAAGCGCTGGTGGACGGCGGGATCCGGTCCTTCGTATGGACGCAGCGTGACGGGAGTGGAAAGCTCGAAGAACCGCGGGCGTCGCAGGAGCCGCCAGTGCACGCGGTGCCGCGTGTCCGCGCCCACAGTGACCTCACCGTCAACGGGAGGCAGGATCATGGGCGACAAGACGCAGACCCACCCCGGAGCCGCCGGCAGGGCAGTGGCGGCCGACCATCCCGCATCCGTACGCAATGTGGTGCTGGTCGGCCACTCCGGATCGGGCAAGACGACTCTGGTGGAGGCCCTCGCGCTGACCGCGGGAGCGGTGAACCGTGCGGGCCGCGTGGAGGACGGCGGCAGCATCTCGGACTACGACGAGATCGAGCACCGGCAGCAGCGCTCGGTGCAGCTCTCCCTGGTGCCCGTCGAATGGGACGGCATCAAGATCAACATGCTGGATACCCCCGGCTACGCCGACTTCGTCGGAGAGCTCAGGGCCGGTCTGCGCGCCGCGGACGCGGCCCTGTTCGTCGTCTCGGCCTCCGACGGCGTGGACGGCTCGACCCGCATGGTCTGGGAGGAGTGCGCGGCCGTCGGCATGCCCCGCGCCATCGTGATCACACATCTGGAGGCCGCCCGCGCGGACTTCGAGGAGATGACACGGGTGTGCGCGGAGGCGTTCGGCGCGGACGACCCCGACGCCGTACTGCCGCTCTACCTGCCGTTGCGCGGCCCGCAGGGACCCGACGGGCACGCGCCCGTGACCGGTCTGGTCGGACTGCTCACGCAGAAGCTGTTCGACTACTCCTCCGGCGAGCGCAAGGAGTCCGAGCCGGGCGAGGACCAGCTGCCCCGGCTGGAGGAGGCCCGCAACCGGCTGATCGAGGGCATCATCGCCGAGAGCGAGGACGAGACCCTCATGGACCGCTACCTCGGCGGCGAGCAGGTCGACGTCAAGACGCTCATCGAGGACCTGGAACGTGCCGTCGCACGCGGGGCGTTCTTCCCCGTCCTGGCCGCCGCACCCGCCGCCGAGGGCGCCAAACAGGGCATCGGCACGGTGGAACTCCTGGAGCTGATCACCCGCGGCTTCCCCACCCCGCTGGAACACGAGGCGCCCACGGTCACCACCATCGACGGCAGCCCGCGCGAACTGCGGCCGTGCGACCCGAGCGGGCCGCTGGTCGCCGAGGTCGTGAAGACCTCCTCCGACCCGTACGTCGGCCGGGTCTCCCTGGTCCGCGTATTCTCCGGCACCCTGCGCCCCGACGAGACGGTGCACGTCTCCGGGCACGGCCTGGCCGACCGCGGTCACGAGGACCACGACGTCGACGAGCGGGTCGGTGCCCTGTCCACCCCCTTCGGCAAGCAGCAGCGCCCGGTGACGCACGTCATCGCCGGCGACCTCGCGTGCGTGGCGAAACTGGGCCGCGCGGAGACCGGCGACACGCTCTCCGCCAAGGACGACCCGCTGCTGATGGAGCCGTGGCAGATGCCCGACCCGCTGCTGCCGCTGGCCATCCGGGCACACAGCAAACCGGACGAGGACAAGCTCTCCCAGGGCCTGGCCCGGCTGGTCGCGGAGGACCCGACCATGCGCCTGGAACAGAACCAGGACACCCACCAGGTGGTGCTGTGGTGCCTGGGAGAGGCCCACGCCGACGTCGCCCTGGAGCGGCTGCGCAGCCGCTACGGCGTCCAGGTCGACGTCGTACCGCACCGGGTCTCGCTGCGGGAGACGTTCGCGGACCGGTCCGCGGGGCGCGGACGGCACGTCAAGCAGTCCGGCGGGCACGGCCAGTACGCCATCTGCGAGATCGGGGTGGAACCGCTGCCGGGCGGCTCGGGCATCGAGTTCGTGGACAAGGTCGTCGGCGGAGCCGTACCACGGCAGTTCATCCCCTCGGTGGAGAAGGGCGTGCGCGCCCAGGCCGCCAGGGGCGTCGCCGCCGGCTACCCGCTGATCGACGTACGGGTCACCCTGCTCGACGGCAAGGCGCATTCGGTGGACTCCTCCGACGCGGCGTTCCAGACGGCGGGCGCGCTCGCACTGCGGGAGGCCGCGGCCGACGCGAGGATCCACCTGCTGGAGCCGGTGGCCGAGGTGACCGTGCTGGTCGGCGACGACTACGTGGGCCCCGTGATGAGCGACCTGTCCGGGCGGCGCGGCCGGGTCCTGGGCACCGAGCAGGTGGGCAGCGGCCGCACCCTGATACGCGCCGAGGTGCCCGAGATCGAGATCGGCCGCTACGCGATCGACCTGCGCTCCCTGTCGCACGGCACGGCCCGCTTCGACCGCCGGTACGTGCGGCACGAGCCGATGCCGCCCCAGGTGGCCGAACGGGTGCGCCAACAGGAGCGCGAAGCTTCATAGTCGGCGCGCCCGGCGCACAACTGGGGCACTGGAACACATCGTTGCGGACAGGTGGGCGGCTCCGGCCGTCCGCCTGTCCGCGCGCTCGGCTGCCGATACCCTGATGACCTGATCAACAGGTGTGCGGGGCAGGGAAGTCGGGAAGGCCGCAGGTGCAGGAGCGGCGGCAATGGGGGCGGAAGTGACGGACGGATTCGATTTCAGTCCCGGGGCTCAGGTGCCCCTGTCCGGCTCGGCGGGGCAGACGGCGGCGACCAACGCGCTCGCCGCGGCCGCGTACCGGGACGACGAAGTGACCAAGATCCTGGCCGCGGACAACGAATGGCACCAGTCGAAGGTCAGCCTGCCGCGCCCCTGGGCGAAGATCCTCCGCCCCAGGTTCGGCGAGGCCTTCTCCCGCGCGGTGATCGACCGCATGCTGGGCGCCGGGCGCAAACCGCTCATCCAGTCCTTCGGCGTCGAACCCCAGGTCGTCGTGGAGCACTGCCTGGCGGCCCACCGCATCCGCCGCGACCGCGACAACTGGCTGACGGCGGTGACCGTGCTGTGCGGGCTGCTCTTCCTGCCCGGCCTCCTCGTGTGGCTGCTGGTGTTCACCCTGCGCGCCACCGTCGGCAAGCGTGAGGACAAACGGGCCGGCGCCCTCGCCAACACCCTGCTGGTCGCCGTGGCCGCGCTCACCGTGCTCTTCCTGATCAAGATGCCCTTCACCGACTTCTGGGCGTGGTACGCACGCGCGGCGGTCGTCCTGCCCGTGGTCGGCTGGTTCTGGGCCAAGCAGATCTGCGAACGCTCGGCCCGCGAACTGCGGGAGCGCTGGGAAGGCCTGCTGACCGGCGGCGGCGTGGGCGCCAAGATCCCCGAAGCCGTACCCGGCAACCCCGGCGACGCGGCCGAACAAGTACGCAAGGAACTCGCCCGGCTCAGCGCCGAACAGCGCTCCAACTCGGTCTTCTACGCCGGCCCCAAGGGCATACTCGGCATGGGCACGCGCTGGGGCAGCTGGCAGTTGGCCGAGGAACTGGTCTCCGCCGAACCGGGCAAGGAGTTCCACCCCTTCCGCAGCTGGGACGTCATCACCGCGATCCAGGGCGGCCTGGCCATGCTCGAACGCACCTCCATCAACACGGGCGGCTTCCCCAAGCCGACCGTCACCCACTGGGTCGTCACACCGATCGGGGAGAACGCCAAGGAGGTCTCCCGGCCGAGCGGCACCGACGTCGAGACGTACACGGTCAAGACGCACGCCATACAGGACATCTGCAACAAGCAGCAGTTCGGCAGCGGCGACCGCCACTACCTGGGTGTGCAGTGGACCCTCTGGGACGGCCACCTGGTGATCACCATGCTGGTCACCGTGACGGTGCTGCACGACACCCTGCGCATCGAGGTCACCGGCCACGCCCTGGGACCGGTCCATCCCTTGTTCAACGAGAAACCGGCGGCCAAGGAGAAGGAGGTCCAGAAGGCGCTCCGCTTCTGGGAGACGCGCAAGGTGAAACTGCCCCTGATCGACGCCGACGAAGTGGTACGGCTCGCCGCCCGTGCCCCCCTGTCCTGGTACCCGCCCCTGCTGAACTGGCTCGGCGGCAGCCTCACCCTGCCCGAGCCGTTCGGCCTGCGGCACGCCTGGGCCGACCAGCCCTGGCGGCACCGTTTCATGGCCGACGACGCGCTGCGCGCCGCCACCCCGGTCCTGCGGGTGGTGCACGCCGCGGCACTCAAGGTCCTCAAGGAGAACGGCGTGGACGTCGAGAAGTTCGGCTCCCGCTCCGCGGTCCTCAGCGGCGCCGTCCAGGACGTGTCGCCGAAGAAGGCCGACTCGTACGACGCGTGAGGCGTACGCCCGCCGAGCGTCCTACGCCGACCAGGACTCCGCGAGCATCTTGCGGGTGTCGGCGAGAAGCTGCGGCAGGACCTTCGTGTGGCCGACCACCGGCATGAAGTTGGTGTCGCCGCCCCAGCGGGGCACGATGTGCTGGTGCAGATGGGCGGCGATACCGGCGCCGGCGACCGTGCCCTGGTTCATGCCGATGTTGAAGCCATGGGCGCCGGAGGCGGCGCGCAGCGCCCGCATCGCCTGCTTGGTCAGCTCCGCCAGCTCCGCGGTCTCCGCCTCGGTCAGGTCGGTGTAGTCGGCGACGTGCCGGTAGGGCACCGTCATCAGGTGGCCGCCGTTGTAGGGGTACAGATTCAGCACCGCGTACACCAACTCGCCGCGCCGGACGATCAGCCCGTCCTCGTCGGACTTGGCCGGGATCGAGCAGAAGGGGCAGCCGTCGCCGGCACCGGGGCCAGTCGGCTTGTTCTCGCCCTGGATGTAGGCCATCCGGTGGGGCGTCCACAGGCGCTGGAACGCGTCCTGCGTCCCCACTCCGATCTGCTGCTCCGGCTCACTCGTCATGCGTGCAGCATATGGCGTACGACTTGTGGGCAGGCAGAGGCCCCCGGGGATGCCCCGGGGGCCTGAAGGCCCAGGTCGGTGGCAGCCGCATCACACTTGTACGCGGCGCTCCACCACGTCGAGGAGCTTCGCCAGCGCCTCCTCGCGCGGAATGCCGTTCTCCTGCGAACCGTCGCGGTAGCGGAACGACACCGTGCCCGCGTTCATGTCGTCGTCACCGACGATGATCATGAACGGGACCTTGAGCTTCTGATGCGTCCTGATCTTCTTCTGCATGCGGTCCGAGGAGGAGTCCACCTCGACGCGCAGGCCCTTCTTCTTCGCGTCCGCGGCGAACTTCTGCAGGTACTCGACGTGGGCGTCGCCCACCGGGATACCGACCGCCTGCACGGGCGCCAGCCAGGCCGGGAAGGCACCCGCGTAGTGCTCGAGGAGCACCGCGAAGAACCGCTCGATGCTTCCGAAGAGCGCGCGGTGGATCATGACCGGGCGCTGCTTGGAGCCGTCCGCGGCCGTGTACTCCAGGTCGAAGCGCTCGGGCAGGTTGAAGTCGAGCTGGACCGTCGACATCTGCCAGGTGCGGCCGATGGCGTCGCGGGCCTGGACGGAGATCTTCGGGCCGTAGAAGGCCGCGCCACCCGGGTCCGGGACCAGCGGCAGGCCCTGCTTCTCGGCGACCTGGCGCAGGGTCTCGGTGGCCTCCTCCCAGGCCTCGTCGCTGCCGACGAACTTTTCCGGATCTTTGGTGGAAAGCTCCAGGTAGAAGTCGGTCAGGCCGTAGTCGCGCAGCAGGTTCAGCACGAAGGTGAGCGTCTTGTCGAGCTCGTCGGCCATCTGCTCACGGGTGCAGTAGATGTGCGCGTCGTCCTGGGTGAAGCCGCGGGCACGGGTCAGGCCGTGCACGACACCCGACTTCTCGTAGCGGTAGACCGTGCCGAACTCGAAGAGCCTCAGGGGCAGTTCCCGGTACGACCGCCCGCGCGCGTCGAAGATCAGGTTGTGCATCGGGCAGTTCATGGGCTTGAGGTAGTAGTCCACGCCCTCGTCGAGCTGCATGGGCGGGTACATGCCCTCGGCGTACCAGTCCAGGTGGCCCGAGGTCTCGAAGAGCTTCCCCTTGGTCGCGTGCGGGGTGTAGACGAACTCATAGCCCTCCTCCTCGTGGCGGCGGCGCGAGTAGTCCTCCATCACGCGGCGGATGATGCCGCCCTTGGGGTGGAAGACGGCGAGGCCGGAGCCGATCTGCTCGGGGATGGAGAACAGGTCCAGCTCGTTGCCCAGCTTGCGGTGGTCGCGCTTCTCGGCCTCGGCGAGGAAGTCGAGGTACGTCTTCAGCTCGTCCTTGGACGGCCAGGCGGTGCCGTAGATGCGCTGGAGCTGCTTGTTCTTCTCGTTGCCGCGCCAGTACGCCGAGGCGTTCCGCATCAGCTTGAACGCCGGGATCAGCCGGGTGGAGGGCAGGTGGGGACCGCGGCAGAGGTCCTTCCAGCACAGCTCGCCGGTCTTGGCGTCCAGGTTGTCGTAGATCGTCAGCTCGCCGGCGCCGACCTCGACGTCCGCGCCGTCGTCGTGCGACGCGGAACCCTTGAGGCCGATCAGCTCCAGCTTGTACGGCTCGTCGGCCAGCTCCTCGCGGGCGGCCTCGTCGCTGACGACACGGCGGGAGAACTTCTGCCCCCGCTTCTGGATCTCCTGCATCTTCTTCTCGATGGCCTTGAGATCTTCGGGCGTGAACGGCTTCTCGACGTCGAAGTCGTAGTAGAAGCCGTCCCGGACGGGCGGGCCGATGCCCAGCCTGGCCTCGGGGAAGATCTCCTGCACTGCCTGGGCCATGACGTGCGCGGTGGAGTGGCGCAGGATGTTGAGGCCGTCCTCGGAGGAGATCTCGACACCCTCGACGGTCTCGCCGTCCTTGACCTCGTGGGCGAGGTCCTTGAGTTCGCCACCGACGCGCGCGGCGACGATCGAGCGCTCGCCGGCGAAGATGTCGGCGGCCGTGGTGCCCGTCGTCACCGTGCGCTCTTCCCGCTCGGAATCGCGTTGGATGATCACACGGACGTCTGACACCGGTCTCTCCTGACTGCAGGTGGGATGCGGCGCCATACCTGGAGCGCGCGCATGACTGGGATCGTACCGACCCCGGGCCTCCGACCGCGAAACGATTACGCACGGTCCACCGTCGGTCGCAGTCGTTCCCGTCAGTCGCGGTCGTCCCCGCCGCACGCCTCCTCGAAGTAGTCGAGGTCCTCCTGCAACGACTTCATCAGCCGGTCCCGCTCCTCGTCGTCCACCTGCACGGGTACGACGCCGGAGGCGCCCGTGAGCCGGCGGAAGCCGCCGCGGCTCTCCAGCCGCCCGAGCACCCGCACGGGCAGTCCGACGAGGTGGGCGTGCCCGGCGATGCGGTAGTCCTCCTCGTCCAGGGTCGCGCGCACGTACGGCACTTCGGCGCCCGCGAGCACCCGCAGCCGTACCGTGCCCTCGCCGCGCGGCTGCGATCTGCGCATCCGCACCACGGTTCCGATGATCCGCGCCGGCACCGGCGGTTCGGCGCGCAGATAGCGGTCGCCGGCCTCGCGCAGCACGGGCAGGTCGCCCGGCGAGAACTCGACGGCCTCGGCGGTGGCCGCGCAGTCCTCGGGGACGCCCGCGGCGGGAGCCCATTCGACGGCGATGCCCGCGCCCTCGGTGCCGCGGACGAGGGCGGCGACGGCCTCGGTCAGTTCACGGCTGGCGCCCGCGCGGACGGCACCGTCGAAGGCGTCCATGGCGCCGGTGGCCCGCCGGTAGTCGACGGCCTCGCGGACGGCGTACAGGGCCTGGTGCAGGCGTACGGCGAGCGGCCGTCCGGGGTCCACGGGGACGAAGGCGGTCAGGCTGCGGCCGTCGGCGGCGGAGCCGACGAGGACGTGGTCCAGGCACGCGGTGGCCGAGCGCCGGTGGCGGGCGCCGTGGTAGCCGGCACGCGCGCGCGTGGCGAGCGCGGCGGCGAGCAGCATCTGCCGGGCGGCGCCGCGCAGCCGTTCCTCGACGGTCCAGCCGGCGGCGTCGGCCGGCCCCTCCGGCACGTCCCGCCACCAGCGGATCTCGTCGCTGGGCAGGGTGAGGGCGATCAGTACCTCGCGCGCGGAGGGCGTGCCGCTGCGGGCGAGGGCGTCCAGCGCCTCGCCGAGCAGGTCGTCGCTGTCGGGGAAGGCCCGGCTCTCGGGCACGAGCAGGCTGGTGCCGGCCCCGGCGGGGCCGGGCGGCGTCCAGCGGCCGTAGCGGCCGGCGGCGCCGCCGCGCCGCTGCCAGCCGTGCCGGCGCAGCAGTGCCCCTAGGACGGCGGGGTCGACGTCGGAGGGCGCGGGGAGGCGGTTCCGGTGAGCGTCGACGGGGTGCGGCCGTACCGGTCGCAGCGGCTCGTCGAGGGGGCGGTGCGTCATGGTCTGCCTCCCGTCCCGACCCGCGTCATGATCTCGCACAGGGCCCGGTCGTCGAAGATGCGCGAGGTCGGGATCCGCACGGTGGTGCGGTGCCGGCCGCTGATGGGATGGCCGGCGAGGTTGACCCAGTAGCAGCAGTGTCTGAGGTCGAGCCGGTCGTGGCCGGCGCGCAGCCACTGGTCCTGCGACCGGGGCACGATCATCACGACGAGGATCTTGTGCACCGAGACCGGGGTGCGGGCGAGTTTCGCCAGGTGGGCGTTGTCGAGCGTGAAGGAGAAGAACCGGCCCGGGGGGTTGGGCGGTACCTGGTAGGTGCACTTCAGCTGCACCTTGATGGTCACCTCGTCGTCGACGGTGTGTCCGGGGGCGCTGTGGCTGACGTGCCAGTCGATGCCGTTGTCGGGGAAGGGCTGGGACAGCGAGCAGCCGGCCGCCGCGGCGACCGCGTGCAGATAGCCCACCTGAAGTGTCTCCATGCAGGCGGTGGCGGCGAGTGTGCCCCGTGGGGCGCTCGCGCGCTCGGGCAGCAGCCCGCCCCGCTCGGGCTGCGCCATCACCATGACCAACAGCCTTCCACGTTAGGTGAATCCCCGCTGCGGGCCCGTGAACTGCAAAGACCCGTACTCCTGTTGTCTCCTTCCGGCGTACGGCGCAAACAGCCCGGGTATCACCAAACGGGCAGAAGTGGACCGTCAGGAGACGGTACGTCAGCTGCCTTGGGGACCGAGGAGTTGTGGGCGTATGACGTGCTGGTACGAGGGGCCTCTGGCCGCGTTCGACACGGAGACGACGGGCGTCGACGTCGAGACCGACCGCATCGTGTCGGCCGCCGTCGTCGTCCAGGACGCCCCCGGCTTCCGGCCGCGGGTTCACCGCTGGCTGGTGAATCCGGGCGTGCCGGTGCCGGAGGCGGCGACGGCGGTGCACGGGCTGACGCAGGAGCATCTCCAGCGCAACGGGCGCTGGCCGGCGCCGGTGATGCACGAGGTGGCCGAGGAGCTGGCGGAGCAGGCCGCTCTGGGCCGCCCGCTGGTGGTGATGAACGCGCCGTTCGATCTGACGCTGCTGGACCGGGAGTTGCGCCGCCATCGGGCCTCGTCGCTGGAGCGCTGGTTCGAGGCGTCGCCGCTGCGGGTGCTGGATCCGCGGGTGCTGGACAAGCATCTCGACCGCTACCGCAAGGGCAGGCGCACCCTCACCGACCTGTGCGCGCACTACGACGTGGCCTTGCAGGACGCGCACGACGCGGCGGCGGACGCCCTGGCCGCGCTGGAGGTGGTCCGCGCGCTCGGCCGCCGCTTCGCGGCCCGCCTGGAGCGGCTGACCCCGGCGGAACTGCACACGCTGCAGACGGGATGGCACGCGGCGCAGGCCCGCGGTCTTCAGGCGTGGTTCGCGCGCAGTGGGACGGAGGAGACGGTGGACCCGTCGTGGCCGCTGCGTCCGGACCTGCCCGCGGCGGCCGCGTAGGGATGCGAAAAGGCCGGTCCGCCTGCGCGGACCGGCCTTACCCGGTGGGCGATACTGGGTTCGAACCAGTGACCTCTTCGGTGTGAACGAAGCGCTCTCCCACTGAGCTAATCGCCCGGGAACGCACTGAACCATACAGGCCCGCGGGGCGTTCGTTCAAACCGCTTCCAGGTGGGCGGCCAGTCCGCGCCGCCCGGCCCGCATCATCAGCCGGTGGTTGGCGCGGAAGACGGGCCGGCCGGGCACGGCGAACCGCCTGAGCAGCGGTTTGTTCACGTCGACGACCTGGTCGTAGCGGACGAGGGTGCCGGTGCCGTGCGCGGTGAGCGTCCAGCGGGCCCAGCCGTCGACGTCTCCGGTGAGCACGGCCTCCAGGACTCCGGCGGCCGGGTCGCGGCGCACCTCGCGCGCGGTGAAGGTCAGGTCGTAGGGCAGGAGGGAGCGGATCCGGATGACGCCGGTCGTCGGGCCGGTCCGGGTCACCTCGCGCACCTGCCGCCACCAGCGCGGGTAGTCCTCGACCCGCTCCAGCGCCCGGTAGACGGCGTCGGGCGGCGCGGGCAGGGTCCACCGGGTGCGGAAGCGGTAGTCGGTCCGGTCCATGGGACGAGTCTGGCCCGAACGCCTGCCGGCTCGCGATCCCTCCTTCCTTACCCGTGAAGGAAGGTGACGGCGTTTTGGAAAAAGGTCCGGGGATTTCCTCCGAAGGCCGCTTCCGGAACTTCTCCCGGAATGGGACATGGCCCGGAAGTCGACCTTCGTCTTGATCCTCGAATACTTCATCGGGAAGGACGGGATGGGCCGGTCGACTTCTCGGTGTGTTCGCCGGCGCTCCGATCAGAAGTAACGGATCGTCACCGCGCCCTCCCTGCTCCGCGCCTACGCCGACGGCCCGTCCGCGTGATCACAGACGGGCCGCCGGTTCCGGGTGGGCGATACTGGGTTCGAACCAGTGACCTCTTCGGTGTGAACGAAGCGCTCTCCCACTGAGCTAATCGCCCGGGCACAGAGAGAACGTTACCGCATGTCAGGGGGTGCCGGGGACCAGGGGCCGGCGAGCACCCGGCTCGCTCCCGCCCCGCTCAGCGGCCGCCGGCGTCCCAGGGCGGCACCAGGCCGAACCTCCAGACGTACACCCCGGCCAGCGCGACGACGATCACCAGGCCGATCACGGTCAGCGTGATGTTGCGGCGGCGCACCCGGGGGTCGAGGGCCTGCTGGGCCGCCTCGGTGACCTTGCGCTTGGTCCAGCGCAGCACGAGCTGGGCCCAGACGAACTCGGTGGCCCAGATCGCCATGCCGCCGAAGATCACCACCCAGCCCGGTCCGGGCAGCGGGAGCATGACGATCCCGGCGATCACGACCAGGAGTCCGGCGAGGAAGATCCCCACCTGCCAGCTCAGGTGCAGCACGCGGCGTGACCGGACGAACGCGGGAGCCCGCGAGCCCAGCCCCCGCCGGCCCCGCGCCTCGTCCGCCTCCGCCTCGGCCTTCGCTCGTTCCGGCGCCTCGGCCGGCTCGTCCGGTTCGTCACTCCCCGTATTCATCGGTGCAACCGTACCGGACGAGAAACCGGTCACCGCAATGGGCGTACCGCACGAACACACCCTCGGCCGGAAGAGTTACGTAAAGCCAAGCAAAACACTCAGAGGGGTTTACAACGGCACCGTAGGTGGCATGTCGATTTCGCCGACGTGCGAATCCCCGAGCGCACACTGAGCGAAAGGCCCTGGCGCTTATGAACACCACGGTCAGCTGCGAGCTGCACCTGCGCCTCGTTGTATCGAGCGAGTCCTCCCTGCCTGTCCCCGCAGGCCTGCGGTACGACACGGCCGACCCCTACGCCGTGCACGCCACCTTCCACACCGGAGCCGAGGAGACCGTCGAGTGGGTGTTCGCCCGCGACCTCCTCGCCGAGGGGCTTCACCGACCCACGGGTACCGGAGACGTCCGTGTCTGGCCTTCGCGCAGCCATGGTCAGGGCGTCGTGTGCATCGCCCTGAGCTCTCCGGAGGGCGAGGCCCTGCTCGAGGCCCCGGCGCGGGCCCTGGAGTCCTTCCTGAAGCGAACGGACGCGGCCGTGCCCCCCGGCACGGAACACCGGCACTTCGATCTGGATCAGGAGCTGTCGCACATCCTCGCGGAGAGTTAGGCCCCTCGAGGCCCTTCAAGCTGCCCGTCGCCGTCCACTCGGGGAGACGGCTCGGGCCAGGACAACCGCATACGCGAGCACACCGGCACCGGTCTCCCGCGGGGGCTGGTGCCGGTGTGCTCGCGTGGCCGCGGCGGCGGCGCCGTGAGCTGCTCGGGGGCGCGTGGAGCCACTACCATCGGCCTGCATCGGCGGGCGTGTGCCCGATCCCCAGGCCAGGGAGCGAAACGTGCTGATCACCCACGACACCCGGTGCGCGCTGGACACCGTGGTGGATCTGGTGAACACCGCACCGGAGGACGACGCGGCACCGGACGGGCTGGCGGACGTCGCGGCGCTCGAGGATTTCGTGCGCAACCACAAGATGAGCGATGTGGGGGTGCTGTCGGAGCCCGATCTCTGCGCGGTGCGCAGGATCCGCGGCCGGTTCGCGGGGATCTTCGCGGCCCCGGACTGCCGGACGGCCGCGGGCATGATCAACGAGCTGGTGGCCGCCGCGGGCACCACACCCCGGCTGACGGACCACGACGGGTACGACTGGCACGTCCACTACTTCGCGCCCGGTGCCTCCGTGGCCGATCATCTGGCCGCCGACTGCGGGATGGCGCTCGCGTTCTTCGTGGTGGCCGGGGAGCGGGAGCGGCTGCGGCGCTGCGAGGCTCCCGACTGCCGGCGTGCCTTCGTCGATCTGTCCCGCAACCGCTCGCGGCGGTACTGCGACAGCCGTACGTGCGGCAACCGTCTGCATGTGGCCGCCTACCGGGCGCGCCGCAAGGAGGCGGCCGGCTGAGCGGAGGGCCGGGTGGCGGGCCCGCCGTGGCCGGCGTCCCGGTGCCGTGTCGATGGTTGTCGTGGTCCCCGGCGGGTGGCGCCGAGGACCCACGGGTACGGCTCACAGCAACAGCAGGTCGTGCAACGAAGCCATGAGCAGCAGACACCCGATCACCGCAAGGAAGATCATCAGCGGCGGCTGGGATAGGGCGAAGAGACATCCGCGCGGCTCGTCCTGCTTCGGCGCGGACTCGCTCTGTGTCGTGTCCACCATCTCGGGGCGATGATGACGCAGCCGCCACGGGGGGCGCGATCAACACACCAGGAATGTGCGGGAGTCAGCCGGATTCCGTGATCTTCGGTCCGCTTCGGCACGGACCGTGATCACTTACGGGCGCACCCATGATCACCGTCATATGCCGTGCTTCTTCAGGATCGCCTCGATGTCGCTGAAGTCGTCTTCGCTCCCGGACGCCGCCGGCTTCGCGGCGGGTCGGCCTGATGTGCGGGCGGCCGGTCCCAGGGACGGCGCCGAAGCCGCCGGAGCCACCGCTCCGCGCTCCGCCGCCCGGGCCGTCTCCTTGCGCTCCTTGCGCGTGCCGCCGCGGCGGCGCTCCACCGCCCGGGTCGTCGCGAAGAGCACCCAGGCGGCGCCGAGCACGCCGAATCCCGCCCAGGCGGTCGGGCTGAAGGCGGTGTCGGCCAGCCAGCCGACGATGCCGGTCATCGCCAGGGCGACCGGGATCAGGGAGTAGGCGGCGATACGGGCCGCGGCGAGGAAGCGCCGCCGGTAGGCCGTGACGGCGGCGATGCCCAGGCCGGCCGCGGAAACGGCGGAACACACGGTCTCGGCGATCATCCGGTCCTCCAGGCAGGCTCACCGGTCGGGGTGGTTCGTCCCTTCCATCCTGCACCGCCCACCGCCGGGGAGGCCATGTTCCGGGCGGACTTCAGGGAGATCTCCGGGTCGTCTCCTCCGCGGGTCCCGGTGGGGCGTACGACGTGTGCTCCCGGTTGGGCCGCCCGCGACGGGCCTGGGAGACTGTCCCCATGAGCGACTCCTCCCCCGCGCGCACCCCCGTCCCGGTCCTCGACGTCTGGTGCGAGCTGCAGTGCCCCGACTGCCGTACCGCGCTGGACGACCTGCGTGCCCTGCGCGCCCGGTACGGCGACCGGCTGGAGCTGCGGCTGCGGCACTTCCCGCTGGAGAAGCACAAGCACTCCTTCGCCGCAGCACAGGCCGCGGAGGAGGCCGCCGAGCAGGGGCAGGGGTGGCCGTACGTGGAGGCGGTGCTGGGCCGGGTCGAGCGGCTGGCCCGCGAGGGCGAGCCCGTCCTGATCGAGGTGGCCCGTGAACTGGGCCTGGACGCCGAGGAGTTCGACACCGCGCTGATCGACGGCCGGCACATCCTGATCGTCGACGCCGACCAGGCCGAGGGCAAGGCGATCGGCGTGACCGGCACGCCGACGTACGTGATCGGGGGCGAGCGCCTCGACGGCGGCAAGAGCCAGGAGGGGCTGCGCGAGCGCGTCGAGGAGATCGTGGACCGGCTGCTGGCCGAGGCCGGGCAGGGGGACTGACCGGCCCGCCGAGGCCGGGCAGGGGGACTGACCGGCCCGTCCGTCGCCCCTGTTCTCACGGGGCGCTGAAGCGGTTCCTCAGAGCAGTTCCTTGTAGACGGCGCGCAGCACGGGCCGGTAGCCGAGAGACTCGTACAGCCGCTCGGCCGGGGTGTTGCCCGCGAAGACGTTGAGGCCCAGGACACGTCTGCCGGCGGCCAGTGCCTGGGCCTCGGCCAGCAGCATCAGGGAGCGGCCGTGGCCCCGGCCGCGGAAGCGCTCGTCGGCCTCGACGTCGTAGACGTAGGCCTGGTCCTCGGTGATCGCCACCCACAGGGTGCCGACCGGGGCGCCCTCGTGCTCCAGGACGCTGAGCAGCACGCCCGGGGTGTCCAGGCCCTGGGGCAGCAGCCGGGCGTGGTCCTCCTCCGACTTGGCCCATGCCTCGTCGGCGGGCACACCGCGGTCGATCCAGCTCTGGGCGTAGGTGGCCTTGCCGTGTTCGAGCCACGGCCCGTACTCGGCCGGGGTCATGGGCCTGCCCCGGCTGCCGACGGGCAGTTCGGGCGCGGTGGCGCCGAGTTGTTTCTTCATGCCGCGGTTGCGTTCGACGTAGCCGAGCGCCGTGACCAGCCGGACCGCGGCCTCGGCGTCGGCGGGTACGGAGGCCTCGATCCGCTTGCATCCCCAGCCGCGCGCCACCTCCTCGGCGGCGAGCGCGGCCACCGTGCCGCGGCCCCGGCGGCGGTCCGGTTCGTCGATGTGCAGGTCGAGGACCCTGGCGACGGAGGGCCCGAAGACGGGGTGCGTGGCGAGGTGTATCCCGCCGACCGGGCGGCTGTTCACACACACCTGGTAGCGGCGTGAACGGGTTCCGTCGGTGTTCTGCTGCAGCGGCTCGGTCGGCCGCAGGGTCGTGGTCATCAGGGATGTTCTACCCGCTGCGACGCGGTGCTGCAGCAGATTATGTTCCGCCTCCGGTTCCGGCGCTCCGTGTCCAGAGGTCCAGGTCCAGGGCCGTTCTAGGGGTCCAGGCGGTGGGCCGAGCGTTCGTCGAAGACCCGCATGGCTTTCGCCGTCACCGGGCCCGGGGCGCCCGGCAGTTCCCGGCCGTCGACGCGGTGCACGGCCTGGATGTCGCGCAGGGTGGAGGTCAGGAAGATCTCCTCGGCCCGGCTCAGGACGTCCAGCGGCAGGTCGGTCTCCCTCGCGCCCGTCCACTCGATCGCGAGGGCGCGCGTGATCCCGGCGAGGCAGCCGGAGGCGAGCGGCGGTGTGTGGATCTCCCCGTCGAGCACGACGAAGACATTGGAACCTGTGCCCTCGCAGAGCTGTCCGACGGTGTTGCCGAACAGGGCTTCGGTGGCGCCGTGTTGGTGGGCGCGGGCGAGCGCGACGACGTTCTCGGCGTACGAGGTGGTCTTCAGGCCGGTGAGCGCGCCCCGTTCGTTGCGGGTCCAGGGCACCGTGACGACGGCCGTGGAGTCGGGGCGGCGGGTGGTCGCGCCGAGGGCGACCAGCAGCGTCGGGCCCTGGTCCCCGCGGTCGGAGCCGAGGGGTCCCTGACCTCCGGTGTAGGTGATGCGCAGCCGGCCCAGCGGCATCGGGTTGGCCTCGAGCACGGCGGCGCAGGCGCGGCGCACCTCGTCGTGGTCGGGGTCGGGCAGGCCGAGGCCGCGGGCGGACCGGGTGAGCCGGTCCAGATGGCGGGTGAGCGCGAACGGCTTGCCGTCGACCGCCTTCACCGTCTCGAAGATGCCGTCGCCCACGGTCAGTCCGTGGTCGAGCGCGGAGACACGGGCGGACTCGATGTCCCGCAGCGCGCCGTCGAGCCAGATCTTCACCGTTGCAGTCCCTCTCCACTTTCCTCGTACGTGCCTGACGCTACCGCGAGCAGCCGGGCCGCCTTCAGCTCGGTCTCCCGCCACTCCCCCTCGGGGTCGGAGTCCCAGGTGATGCCGGCGCCGGCGCCGAAGCGCAGGACGGGCGTGTCGGCGACGGCGCGGTCGATCCAGAAGGTGCGTATGCCGACGGCCAGCTCGCCCGTCCCGCGGTCGGCGTCGACCCAGCCGATGCCGCCGCAGTAGGGGCCGCGGGGCGCGGTCTCCAGGGCGTCGATGATCCGCAGGGCGCTCGACTTGGGGGCGCCGGTGATCGAGCCGGCCGGGAAGGCGGCGTCGAGCAGTTCGGGCCAGCCCGCGCCGGCGCGCAGCTCGCCGCGGACCGTGGAGACGAGGTGGACCAGTCCGGGGTGCTTCTCGACGGCGCACAGGTCGGGAACGGTGACGCTGCCGGTGGCGCACACGCGCCCGATGTCGTTGCGGACCAGGTCCACGATCATCACGTTCTCGGCGTAGTCCTTCGCCAGGAGTTCCGCCTCGGTGGGGGCGGTGCCCTTGATCGGGCCGGACTCGATCGTCCGGCCGTCGCGGCGCAGGAACAGCTCGGGGGACGCGGTGGCGATCTCCACCCCGTGCCCGGGCAGGCGAATCGTTCCCGCGTACGGCGCCGGGTTGCCGCGGGCCAGTACGGCGGTCAGGGCGTCCACGTCGGCGTCCGGGGCGACCGGCGCGCCGAGCACGCGGCAGAGGTTCACCTGGTAGACCGCGCCGGTCGCGATGTGCTCGCGGATGCGGCGCACGCCCGCCGTGTACGCGGCGTGGTCGAGGGACGAGGTCCAGTCACCGGCCGCCGGGCCGCGCCACCGGCCCGGGACGGGGGCGGGTACGGGTTCCTCCCGCACGTCATGGAAGCGGGCGCAGGTCAGCCGGCCCTCATAGTCCGCGGCGACGGCCCAGAAACCGCTGGAGTCCAGGGCCGCAGGATCGCTGGTGACATCGGTCAGGCCGGTGGCGACGCGGTCGGCGAAACGGGCAAGAGGAGGCAGGTCGAGCACGTCGTCGAGTCTATGGCGGGCGCCGCCCCGGACCGTCCGGGCGTGTCGTTCCGGGCCCCCGACCGGGTCGCCGAGCGGACGCAGCGCAGCACGCTGCGCAAACGCGTTTTTGTACTGGCCCGGGAATCCGCTAGAGTTCAACACGTCGCCGGGCCGCGCAAGCGGACCGAAAGGACAGGCGGACGTAGCTCAGTTGGTAGAGCGCAACCTTGCCAAGGTTGAGGTCGCGAGTTCGAGCCTCGTCGTCCGCTCGAAGGAAGAGGGGATCTCCCGGTCCCCTGTACTCCTGGTGGAGTGGCCGAGAGGCGAGGCAACGGCCTGCAAAGCCGTCTACACGGGTTCAAATCCCGTCTCCACCTCCAAGGACGATTAGCTCAGCGGGAGAGCGCTTCCCTGACACGGAAGAGGTCACTGGTTCAATCCCAGTATCGTCCACTGGATCTGCCGAAGATCCGTACCCGCGCGATTAGCTCAGCGGGAGAGCGCTTCCCTGACACGGAAGAGGTCACTGGTTCAATCCCAGTATCGCGCACGCAGGGACAGTGATTCCTATCCATGATCACGGCCCCGAGGACGATTAGCTCAGCGGGAGAGCGCTTCCCTGACACGGAAGAGGTCACTGGTTCAATCCCAGTATCGTCCACACGCCAGAAAGCCCCCGGCCGTCGCGTACGGCCGGGGGCTTCGTCGTCCCGGGCGGCGGCCGGGCCGCCGGTGCACAGAACAATGCCGGCGCAGCTCCCCAGCTGCGCCGGCATCCTGCCGTCCGCCGCACCCCCGTCCCCACGGGGTTTCATGGGTGGGATGTCCCCGCCCGGACCGCTCTTCCGGGCCTGGGGTCGCCGCTCAGCGCCCCAGCATCACACCCACGGACGACGCTTGTGTGGCCACTGTGTTCCAGCCGTCGAAGACGAGCAGGAGCAGGGCCGCCAGGGGAAGGGCCATCAGCGTCGCCACCAGGGGGTGGCGGCGGCCCGCACGGCGGGGGCGCGCGAGGCGCGCCCGGGTGCGGAGCAGTGTCCGCGGTGCCGTCAGGGCCATGGTCCCTCTCCTGACCGTCTCGGTTGTCGTTGGCAGCGGCGGGTGCCTGACCTCGGGGGACGAGTGCCGCACCCACCGCTTGACCTCAAATCTAGGTGCGCGGCGCATGCGGGGCGTCATGCCCTCGTACCGATCGGGGGGCCTCCCGGAGGATGAGCCATGAGCCGGGGACTACACCCCTGGGTGGAGACGCGGCTCCGGGCCTCGGGGTCTTCCCGGAGGGGATGCCCGCGGCACCCCCGACCTCGCCGGTCCACCGGATGAGCCGCACCCGCTTTGCGTGACTTCGCTCACCTCGACCGCGTCCTCGCACGAGGCCTGCTCCCCCCGATGGCGGGGCCCGTCCGCCCCCTCCCCCCACCGCTGCCCGGCAGAGGTCCAACCCCTGTCCCCCACCGGGCGGTTGGGATCTTGGAACGTACAAAGCCGGGCTCACCGCAAGCCCGTTGACCGCGTGTCAAATCCGGTTCTCGCGCGGACAATCGATCGGGTCGAGAAGGCGCGGCCTCTGCGCGCGAGCGGTCCCGGATACGTAAGCTGTGGCTCGTCACAGGGACCGGGCAGCGGGGATGAACATGGCGATGATGCGCCTGAGGCGCGAGGACCCGCGCGTCGTCGGCTCGTTCAGGCTTCACCGACGGCTCGGCGCGGGCGGGATGGGCGTGGTCTACCTGGGCTCCGACCGGAAGGGCCAGCGCGTGGCGCTGAAGGTCATCCGGCCGGATCTGGCGGAGGACCAGGAGTTCCGCTCGCGGTTCGCGCGCGAGGTCTCGGCGGCGCGGCGGATCCGGGGCGGGTGCACGGCCCGGCTGGTGGCCGCGGACCTCGAGGCGGACCGGCCGTGGTTCGCCACGCAGTACGTGCCCGGGCCCTCCTTGCACGACAAGGTGGTCGAAGAGGGCGCCCTGGGCGCGGCGGAGACGGCGGCGATCGGGGCCGCGCTGTCCGAGGGGCTGGTCGCCGTGCACGAGGCCGGGGTGGTGCACCGGGACCTCAAGCCCTCCAACATCCTGCTGTCCCCCAAGGGGCCGCGGATCATCGACTTCGGCATCGCGTGGGCGACCGGCGCCTCCACACTCACCCACGTCGGCACCGCGGTCGGCTCTCCGGGTTTCCTCGCCCCGGAGCAGGTGCGCGGCGCCGCGGTCACTCCGGCCACCGACGTGTTCTCTCTGGGGGCGACCCTGGCCTACGCGTCGACGGGCGACTCGCCGTTCGGGCACGGCAGTTCCGAGGTGATGCTGTACCGCGTGGTGCACGAGGAGCCGCAGCTGCACGGCGTACCGGACGCGCTCGCTCCGCTGGTCCGGGCGTGTCTGGCGAAGGACCCCGAGGAACGGCCCAGCACGCTGCAGTTGTCGCTGCGGCTGAAGGAGATCGCCGCGCGCGAGGCGCAGGACCTGGGCGAGGCGCGGACGCCCGCGCCGCGTGCCGCGGAGGCGGACGGGGCGACCGGTCCCCTGGTCGACAGCCATCCGGGACGCCCGCGAGGCGGTCACACCGAGCAGGCGCGGGCCCGGCGGCGTCCGCCGGGCTCCTCCCCGGGCACTCCCGTCCCGCGGGGCACCGTCCCTCCGTCACGGGGCGGCACGTCGTCCCGCGCGGGCGGCGCGTCCCGGGTCGGCGCTCCCTCCCGTACGGGCGGTCCGCGCCCGACGCCGGCGTCCCGGGGCGGTTCGCGCTCGGGCAGCGGCAGCCGTCCGGTGCGGCGCGAACGCGCAGGGCGGACGGGGCCGCGCGGCACGTCGAGCGGCCTGCGGCCCGCCAATCCGAGGCTGCTGCGGCAGCGCCTGATCGTGTTCGTGGTGGTGACGCTGCTGGTCGCGCTCGGCATCGCGGCGGCGCAGGGCTGCCAGGGTCCCGCTCGGGGGCTGGGCGGCGACGGCCACGGCGTCCGGGAGCAGCGGCACGCGCAGGCGGCGGAGGCATCCCCGCCGCGGCGGCCGTAGGGCCGGCGGGGATCGCCGGGGACGATCCCGGGTCGTCGGGCGGGCCCTACGGCTGAGGGCGGCCCGTCCTCACCGCGTAGAAGGCGACCGCGGCCGCGGCGCGCACGTTGAGTGAGCGGCGCCCACGTTGAGTGAGTCGACGCCGTGCGACATGGCGATGCGGGCCCACTCGCCGGCGGCCGCCAGGGCGTGGACAGGCCGTCGCCCTCGGCGCATAGCATCAGCGCGACCTGGTCCATCAGGTGCGGGGCCGCTTCGTTGAGGCATCCTTGATCACGGGCTTGCGGGCGAGCACGTCTTTCTCAATGGCTCCTGGGGTGTGCCATGTCCCGCCCGCGATTTCCGTAATTGAGGAGCAGGGGCTGGAGCCGGCCCATCGCCTTGGCGAAACGCGCCTCGGGTGTCTGCCCAGGCCGATGAGATCGATGAACGTGCCGACCGTGGCGGCGAGTGCCGAACGCATCTGCCGGGGAGATGGCGTTGATCACGGCCTCGCGCAGCCGCAGCAGGACACGGCGGGCACCTCGATGCCGGACCGGCTGTCCCGTCGGTGTTCACCTGGAGGCGGTGGGCAGAAATCGGCCGCGATGGCGTGCCGTACGAAGCACGGCCCCGCAAGGCTTCCACGCAAACCAATGAACAAATTTTCGATTACGTGGAGGTCGTCCACCCCCAGGACCGACTCTCATCAGGCAAAGGCACCGACATCACCCGATCAAGTTCAGAAGCCGCGGGCATTATGCTGTTCGCGACTCAACTGATGGCGTGGGAGGTGTCCTTGAGCAGGCTGCTGGATTATTTCGAGACCGTGGTTTCTCCAAGCTATCGCATTTTTGGGCTGGTTGACACGAGCGTCGACACGTATTCACCGTATACGGATCGCGCGAATTGGCTCCTTTCCGCCCCTGGCATGGTCTATCTGCAGGTGCCGCCCCAAGTGATTCGGGCGTCTGTGCGGCTGGAGAGTTGGTCAACCGTCCCTCCTGCGAGCGATTCTCAGTGGTCTGGTACGGAGGACGTGGAGGTGGAGCTTCCCGGAGGCGACCTCGCGTTGGAGACTATCGACGGGGGGCAGAAAGAAGTCCCGTTGATCCTGCCCTCGCCCGGCTCGTACCGGATGCGATGGCAGTGGATATTCAATCGTGCAGGTGGGCCTTTCACCTCTCCGTTGGCGGGGCGCCGGGAACCCTTGCCCATGCCGCCGGGCCATGATGAGGAACTGAATGGCGCAGATCAATACTGCCTGGTTCAGATCTGGCGCACAGCCGTCGGCGAAGAGATTGAGTGAAAGAAATGTGGGGCCGGTCTGGCGGACCGGCCCCACATGATGATCATCTCAGACCAGGTGTCCCGGTCAGTCGCCGATGACGATTATGAACGGGTCATGGCTCAGGATCCGGTCATTGTCGTACCAGGCGCCGAGACGCCGCCCGGCTTCTTGATTCTCGTCCGAGTCGATGTAGCGGACGGAGAAGTCGTTGCGGTACTGGTCCCCCTCGTACTGATAGCGCGCGGCCCCCTCGTAACTGGAGGCGAAGGGGAATTCGTCGCAGTCGCGCTGCTCTCCCGCCGTGGGTCGGCCCGGGACGGCGGCGTCGTTGCACGTGGAGGTGACGACAGAGCGGTTGGCGTCGTAGCGTGCCTGCTCGGTCAGCCCGAAGCCCGGTACGAGGCGGTGCATCGGGTTCAAGGCGCTCCCGCCGGGCAGCGTCTTGTCGCTCTTCGTCGGGTAAGTGCTGCCCGGGTTGGCAAGAGCGTCGCCGATGTGGTCCGCGACCGCGGCCACTCCGAAGTACGGCTCCACGGGAGCGGCGGGATCGGACGTGTCGCTCCGGTCGTAGCGCAGGGCGGGCGTGGCATCGGGGAAGACGGAACCCGCCTTTGCTCGCACGTTGTAGGCAGCGCTGTCGAAGCGAATTTCCCCCTGCTCGCCGTCGGAGGGTATGACCTGGGAGTAGCCAGGGATCGTGAACTCGAGGACCGGGGTGAACAGGCCCGTGGCGATCTGATCGCCATTGGCGACATCGGGCAGCTTGGGCGCCAGCGACCACAGGTCGAACTTTGTGTCGCCGTTGTACTTCCACTGGCTGGGGGAATCAGTACGGCCCGTGGAGAGTCCAGGCTGGCAGGCGTCCTCTGCCGTGGGGCTGCCCGGAACCCCGATGTCCCAGTCTCCTTCACACTCCAGCTTCGCTTCAAGCTTGGCGCCGACCTTGTTGAAGTCGCCGCTGGACGTAAAGACGTCCACATTGAAGTCGAATTCGGCGAACCGGGTCAGCGTGCTGCCGTTCAAGCCGCCTATCTGACCTCGCCCGATAAGGGTGTTGGTTGAGATGAAGACGCCTTGCAGATAGCAGCCGGGGGGCCACAGGCCGCACCTGATCGCCGGCATGACGGTCAAGGTCTCCTGGCAGTACGAGAACCGGTTCTTGATCCACCCGGCCGTGTTGTCCGAGTCGTCAGCGTTGTGGCATTCGTCAACGTCGGCGATGTATTCGTACGGATCCTGGCCGTTGTTCTCGGGCTTGCGGCCACGGTTGAATCTCTGGCTCGGAACGGTGTATGTGCGCTCCCAAGCAGCCATTGGCGTGAAGGTCGGCGCAGTTGATGTGCCAGGCGCCGCCATGGTCGCGGCAGGCTGCGCAGCGCTTGGGCCGGTGCGGGGTGTGATACCGAGCGCTTCCAAATTGCCGTCGGTGTTGAGGACTTGTTCGACCCGGGCTGGATCGGCGATCAGCGTCGGATCGTTGATCGTGTAGGTGTCGCCGGGCTGAAGAGTCGTGGGGACACCGGCAGCGGCGGTCTCCACGACGAACGTCCGCCACGGGGACCAGCCCAGGTTGTAGTGCGTGCCGTCGTAGGCGTTGGTGCGGAACTTGTACATCTTGCCGTCGACGAGCTGCCCGGCCGGGACCTGCACGGACGCCCACTCGCCGGGCGTGACGAATTCGGAGACGAGCACACCGTCTCCGGCCGGCGTGGTGATCGGCGTGTTGGTTTCCGCGTCGTAGACCTGGAAGCTACCGCTGACCTTGTCGCCGTCCGCGTCCGCGAACTTGTCCCTGAGCGTCGGCGTGAGGGTGTTGACGCCCCACACATCGTTGTAGATCGTGAAGGGCGGACCCGCCTCCTGCGCCATTCCGTCGGAGGGCCGGTAGTTGTAGGTCACGGTCAGCTTCGGCTGGTTGGCCGTGCTGTTGCCGGAGTTGACGCGCTTCCAGGCGCGGGTGTCGTCGGTGGCCGCGCGCAGGCCCATGTAGCCGCGGGTGACCTTGGCAGAGGCCCAGGTCTGCACGAGGGTGTCGACGTCGGCGTTGATCCACCCGTCGGGCTGGGTGCCAGTGCAGTTGGGATTGCCGCGGGTCTGGGTGGAGGAGTGGTACTGCTGGTTCCACGTGGGCTGGTTGGTCCACCGGGAGGAGGTGGATGCCTGGGTGGTGTCCCAGATCGTCCATTCCTGGTTGGTGCAGTCGGTGTTGCCGGAGTGGAAGTTCCACAGTGCCAGGTTCGTGTCAAGGATCAACGCGTCCTGGATGGGCGTGGTGTTCCAGTGGATGAAGGACCGGGCCAGGCGGGTGGTGCCGTCCGGGTTGGTGGTGCCCGGGTTGCCGAAGTCGAGTTCGGTGTCGGCAGACCAGTCGACCGTTTCGCCGCGCTGCACGTAGGTGTCGAAGGTGGAGGCCAGAGCGGAGGTCGACGGGTCGACCGTGACCGGGTACTGGGTCTTGGGATCGGCGAGGAAGTCCGCGCTGGGCGTGACGACCAGGTCGATGCGGCCGGTGCCCTTGTTCACGACCTTCATGTCGACGCGGGCCCGGCGGGTGTGCTCGCCGGACCGCTTGTCGACCGAGGCGTCCCACATGACCGGCGCCGGCATTGTCGCGCGCCGGTCACCAGTCTCGGCGTCGGTGAACGTCACCGACCCGTCCTTGTTCGCCTTGGCCTTCAGCCCCTTGGCTTTGACGGGCAGCGTGTAGGAGTAGGCGCCGGAGGGCTTCTTGTCGATCTCCACGAACTGCTCGAAGCCGGTCCGCGTGGCCTCGACGATGACGTCGGCGCCGGGCACGGCCTCCCGGTAGCGGGCGGTGGGGCCATCCAGCTCCGGCGCAGGAAGACCGCCCTTCCACTGCAGCGTCACCGCCTGGTCGCCGTTGCCGAGGGTGACGAGATCGCGCGGGGCGGCACCCTGTGCTGCGGCCAGCGAGCGCGGCGCGGTGCCGCCCTTGCCGGCCAGGCGCAGCCCGTTGGGGTGCTCCTTGGCCTTCACGGTGCCGTCGCCGGCCCTGGTCAAGGTGGCGTCGACCTTGCGCCACCTGCCGGCCCGCCAGACCCGCTCGGGCCCGGAGGTCAGCTCGGTGGTGAGGGTACCGTCGGGGTTGGCTACGGTGTACGAGGTGGCCGTCGTCTCGTCGTCGGCGACGACCTTCTTGCCGGTATTCTCCGCCTCGCGGATCGCCCACGCCTTCGAGCCCTTGGCGTGCCGGGCTACCTCTTGCGTGTTGGCCTTGTGGATCTCCGAATTCGAGGGCCGGGAGGCCTTGGCCGGCTCGCTGGTCGCCTCCGCGCTGCGCTCCGAGGTGGTAGCCGCGGCAGCCTGGCCGGTGGCGGCGATGCCGACCTCGGCGATCAGTAACAGTGCCGCAGCTGCCGCGAGCCGGTTGCGCCTTCTGCGTCTTGGCGCGGTGGGTTGGGTGGATGGATACACGAGGTGCCGTGTCCTTCCCGCTAAGTCGGTTCGAATACCTGCGCGAAAAGCGCACGCACGACTGGACTCTAGGCAGGAGATCAACATCCATGGAGCCGATTTCAGGGCGCGTGGATCACGTGCAACTCTCCGACGGACCGGCGCCGTTGACGGCAGGGGAATGTGCATGCCCAAACGTCGGATGGATCACTGCGATCGCTCAGGGCGACCGGCCGCGGGGTGCACCGCAGCGAGCCGAAATGGCGCCGACACGGACGGCTCCCGTGATCAACTGTGGCTGAAGATCGACCTTGCGGAGAAGTCGCCAGGCCCTGAAAGGGTGTTACAACGGCACCCGGCGCACTGAGCTGTGGCGACTGCTCACCAACCTGCTCGACGGCGACCGCTACCCCGCCCAGGAGCTCATCGCGCTCTATCACCGCAGGTGGCAGGCGGCGACCTGTTATTTCTCGTTGAAGTCGACGATCCTCGACGGGCGGGTACTGTGCTCGCGCAGCGTTCGCGGCCTCGAGCAGGAGATCTCCGCGCTGCTGACGGCGTATCAAGCACTGATCCGGACCGCCGGAGACATCACGATCGCCACACCGGGCCTGTCCGCGCAGCGGGTGAACTTCACCGTCCCGTTCCAGGCCACCGCCGACCAGATCATCACTGCCCGACAGAGCACGGCCGACGCCGTGTCGCTGATCGGGACCATCGGACGGGCGGTGCTGGACCATCTCCTGCCCGAAGGGCACCGCCAGCGTCTGAAGACGAGGTTCCGCAAGACAGCGAGCAAGTACGACTTCGAACGAGGCGACATCCCCGCACCGTCCAGACGTACACGCTCAAGACTCAGGGGATCAAGGACAGGCGCCTTGACGACGGAGGCAGCTGTTAAACGCAACGGTGTTGCACTTGGTGGGACACCATCCGCCGATACGGCTCAGGAGCTGGACAAAGCCGTGCGGGACGTGCGCGGGTACGAGTACGCAGTCATCAACGACCACGCGCTCTTCCCCTCCAAGCACCTGCCCGGACACTTACGCCGATGCGCTGCCAGCCGGGCGGCTGGCAGCGCGATCCGTAGGACACGAACACCGGCGATCCTTTGAGGTGTGGTTTGCATTGTTGGGGCTTACCGGAACCTCGTCGCATAGAAGGCCACGGCGGAGGCTGCGGCGACGTTGAGGGAGTCCACCCCCGCGGCCATGGGGATTCGGACCCATTCATCGGCCGCGCGCAGGGCGTCGATCGACAGTCCGTCGCCTTCGGTGCCGAACATCAGGGCCAACTTCTCGTACCGGCGGGCGGCTAGTTCGTCAATCGTGATCGACTTCTCCGAGAGGCACAGGGCAGCCATCACGAAGCCGTGCTGACGGAACAGCTCGACGTCCTTCGGCCAAGAGGTCAGCCGGGTCCAGGGGACGTTGAAGACAGCGCCCATTGACACCTTCACGGCCCGCCGGTACAGCGGGTCGGCGCAGCGTGGTGTGAGGAACACAGCGTCCACGCCCAGAGCAGCCGCGTTACGGAAGGCAGCCCCCAGATTCGCGTGATCAACAATGTCCTCGAAGACGGCGACGCGCTGACCTGCACCTTTTTGTAGCCCCGAGGGCAACATCGCGCCGATGTCGGTGTGGTCGTTGACGGACTCCATGACCGCGACCCGGCGGGCCGTCCGCAGCAGTTCGGCCGCGGTGGGCAGCGGCTTGCGCTGCATGGAGGCGAGGGCGCCGCGGTGGACGTGGTAGCCGGTGACCCGTTCGGCGAGTTCCGGGCTCACCACGTGGACGGGTGCGGTGAGTTCGTCGATGACGTCGCGCATGGCGTCGACCCACTTCGCGGACAGCAGCATCGAGCGCATCTCGTAGCCGGCGTCCCTGGCCCGGCGGATGACCTTCTCGCCCTCGGCGATGAACAGGCCCTCGGCGGGTTCGCGCCTGCGGCGCAGCTCCACGTCGGTCAGGTCCGTGTAGTCGCGCAGACGCGGGTCGTCGGGGTCCTCGACGGTGATGAGATCGGCCACGGGTGGTACTGCCTTGTCCTGGTTGCGGTGCGGGCGGCTCGGGTGGGCGGGGGTCACTCTTCGGTCGGCGGGCCCACCGCGACGACCTCGCCGATGACGATGACGGCCGGCGGCCTGACGTCCTGCGCGCGTACGGTCTCGGCGACCGTCGCGAGGGTCGCGTCCACCCGGCGCTGCGCGGCCGTCGTGCCCTCCTGGATGAGGGCGACCGGGGTGTGGGGGGACTTGCCGTGGGCCACGAGCGTCTCGGCGATCCGGCCGATCTTGTCGACGCCCATCAGGACGACGAGGGTGCCGGTGAGCCTGGCCAGGGACGGCCAGTCGACCAGGGAACGCTCGTCGTCGGGTGCCACGTGCCCGCTGACCACGGTGAACTCGTGGGCGACCCCCCGGTGGGTGACCGGGATGCCGACCGCTCCCGGGACCGAGATCGAGCTGGAGATGCCGGGGACGACCGTGCAGGGAACGCCGGCCTCGGCGAGCGCCTGCACCTCCTCCATGCCCCTGCCGAAGACGTACGGGTCGCCGCCCTTGAGCCGGACCACCGACTTGCCCTGCTTGGCGTGCTCGACGAGGGCTTGGTTGATGGCCTCCTGGGCCATGAAGCGGCCGTACGGGATCTTCGCCGCGTCGATCACCTCGACGTGCGGCGGGAGTTCGGCAAGCAGGTCGCGCGGGCCGAGCCGGTCGGCTATGACGACGTCGGCCTCGGCGAGCAGCCGGCGGCCGCGGACCGTGATCAGGTCGGGGTCGCCGGGGCCGCCGCCGACCAGGGCGACGCCGGGGGTGCGGGTGCGGTGGTGCGGGGCGACCAGCGTGCCGTCGCGCAGGCCCTCCACCACCGCGTCGCGGATGGCCGCGGTGTGCCGGGGGTCGCGGCCGCGCGCGCTGGTGGTGAGCACGGCGACCGTGACGCCCTCGCTGTGGCCGGTGGCCGGGGTCCAGGCGGTCGCGGCGTCGGCGTCGTCGGAGCGGACGCACCACACGCGCAGGCGCTCGGCCTCGGCCGAGGCCCGTGTGTTGGCGTCGTGGTCGCTGGTGGCGATCAGGGCGTACCAGGCGTCGGCGAGGTCGCCGTCCTCGTAGGGCCGCTTCTTCCAGGTGATCTCGCCCGCGTCCGCCATCGCCTCCACGGAGGGGGTCGCCTCGGGCGACACGAGGACGACGTCCGCGCCCGCCGCGACGAGCGCCGGGAGGCGGCGCTGGGCGACCTGCCCGCCGCCGAGGACGACCACGCGGCGGCCGGTCAGGCGGAGGCCTACGGGGTAGGCGGGGTGTTCGGCCATGGGGCGAGCTCCTCTTGCGGCGGCGGTGCGATAGCCCTGACGTGCGAATTTTACGCGGTCGGGGAGTGCGGCGGCCTGGGCGTCCGGTGGCCGGGCGGCATGGCCGGGTGCGAGCCGTGGGCACCGCCGCGGCACGTGGTGGACGGACCGTGGGTCCCGTCCGCCCGCCACCGCGGCCGGCCGCCGGGGAATCGGGGATTCCTTGCGGCTACTTCTCCGTCACTCCCGCCGAGTCGAACGTGGCCACCTCGTGCATCGCCCGGGCCGTGCTCTGCACCAGCGGCAGGGCGAGCAGCGCGCCCGTGCCCTCGCCAAGGCGCAGGTCGAGGTCGACCAGGGGGCGCAGGCCGAGCTTGTTGAGGGCGGCGACGTGGCCCGGTTCGGCGCTGCGGTGGCCGGCGATGCAGGCCGCCAGGACCTCGGGGGCGATGGCGCGGGCGACGAGGGCGGCGGCGCCGGCGCTGACGCCGTCCAAGATGACCGGCGTGCGCAGGGAGGCGCCGCCCAGCAGCAGGCCGACCATGGCCGCGTGCTCGAAGCCGCCGATCGCGGCGAGCACGCCGATGGGGTCGGCCGGGTCCGGCTGGTGCAGTTCGAGGGCGCGGCGGACCACGTCGGTCTTGCGGGCCAGGGTCTCGTCGTTGATGCCCGTGCCCCGGCCGGTGACCTCGGCGGGATCGGCGCCCGTGAAGACGGAGATGAGGGCGGCGGACGACGTGGTGTTGGCGATGCCCATCTCACCGGTGAGCAGCACCTTGTTCCCGGCCGCCACCAGGTCGCGGGCGGTCTCGATGCCGACCTCGATGGCCTGCTTGGCCTCCTCGCGGGTCATCGCGGGACCGGTGGTCATGTCGGAGGTGCCCGCGCGGACCTTGCGGGGCAGCAGGCCCGGCGTGGCCGGGAGGTCGGCGGCGACGCCCACGTCGACGACGCAGACCTCGGCCCCCACCTGGCCGGCGAAGGCGTTGCAGACCGCTCCCCCGCCGAGGAAGTTGGCCACCATCTGGGCGGTGACCTCCTGCGGCCAGGGGGTGACGCCCTGGGCGTGCACCCCGTGGTCGCCGGCGAAGACCGCGACGACCGCGGGCTCGGGGATCGGCGGCGGGCACTGGCGGGACAGGCCGCACAGTTGCGCGGAGATGATCTCCAGCATGCCGAGCGCGCCGGCCGGCTTGGTCATCCGCTTCTGCCGCTCCCAGGCCTCGCCGAGCGCCTTGGCGTCCAGCGGACGGATCTGCGCGACGGTCTCGGCGAGCAGATCGTGCGGGTCCTCGCCGGGCAGGGCGCGACGGCCGTACGTCTCCTCGTGCACGACCCAGGACAGCGGGCGGCGCTTGGACCAGCCGGCCTGCATCAGCTCGGGCTCGTCCGGGAACTCGTCGACGTAGCCCACGCACAGGTAGGCGACGACCTCCAGGTGCTCGGGCAGGCCGAGGACGCGGACCATCTCGCGCTCGTCGAAGAAGCTCACCCAGCCGACCCCGAGGCCCTCGGCGCGGGCCGCGAGCCAGAGGTTCTCGACCGCGAGCGCGGAGGAGTACGGCGCCATCTGCGGCTGGGTGTGGCGGCCCAGGGTGTGCCGGCCGCCGCGGGTCGGGTCGGCGGTGACGACGATGTTCACCGGGGTGTCGAGGATGGCCTCGATCTTCAGTTCCTTGAACTGCTTCGCCCGGCCCTTGGGCAGCGACTTGGCGTACGCCTCGCGCTGGCGCACGGCCAACTCGTGCATCGCCTGCCTGGTTTCGGCGGAGCGGATGACGACGAAGTCCCAGGGCTGCGAGTGACCCACGGACGGTGCCGTGTGAGCGGCCTCCAGGACGCGGAGCAGCACCTCGTGCGGGATGGGGTCGCCGCGGAAGCCGTTGCGGATGTCGCGGCGCTCGCGCATCACCTTGAGCACGGCCTCGCGCTCGGCGTCGTCGTAGCCGGGCGCGGCCGGACCGGTGGGCCGCGGTGCCTCCGCCTCCGCGGCCGTGTCCTCCTCCCGGGTCTCCTCCGGGTCGGCGCCGGGGGTGTCCAGGTCGTCCGGGTACTGGACGGCCTCGGGCGCGGGCTCCTCGACGGACGCGGCGGGTGCGTCGCCGTCGCGGGGTGCGGGGACCGTGACGGCGGGCTCCTCCGGGGCGAGTCGGTCCGCCGGGACGACGATGGGGTGCGGCGGGGTCGGGGCCAGGTGCGGGGTGGTGGGCACCGAGCCCTCGACGGGCACGAACTCTCCGAGGGTCTGGCCGGGCTGCGGCTGAAGGGGGACGCCGGGGCGGAGGGGCGAGCCAGGGGGCTGCTCACCTGGAGCCGGGTCCGTGGACGGCGTCGCCGCGTCCGGCTCGGCGGGCTGGGGCCCGGCCGCTTCGGGGGCGGCAGGGACGGCGGCGTCGGCGGGTTGGGGCGCGTCCGGATCCTGGACGGCGGGATCCGCGATGTGAGCCGCGGGAGGTTCGGTGGCGCCATCGGTCGCGTCCTCCGGGCCGGCCTCCGCGGCCGTGGGCGCCTCCGGGTGTTCCGTAACGGGGACGGGCTTGGCGGTGGCCTCGGCGGGAGCCGCGAGTGCGGGCGTGGCTTCGGAAGTGTCGGCGGCCTGAACCTGCGGCTGAGCGGCCTCGGCCGGTTCACCTGCCGCCACGGGGGCTTCGGCGGTGTCGCCGGTCTGAGGGGGGTGAACGACTCCCGGGACCTGTGCGGCTTCGGCCCGGGCGGTCTGCTCAGCGGCCCCTTCCGGGGCCCGGCCCGCCTCAGGGGCGTGGACCGCGGCGGGCGCGGCCTGCGCGCCCTCAGGGCCGGTTCCGGTTGCGTGCGCCGTCTCGGCTGCGGCCACGGCGTCGGCGGATGCACCCGCCGGCACGGCCTCGGCGGGCTCGCCGGCCTGCGCGGCCTCGGCCGCACCGTCAGAAGCGTCGCCGGTCCGGGACGCCTGCACGCCATCCGTAACCTGCGCGGCGTCCGAAGCGTGCGCGGGCTCAGCAGCGCGGCCGGGCGCGCCCCCGGCCGCCGGCACGGGAACACCGGGAACGACACCGGCACCCGCCGACCGCGGACCGGCCTCGGACACCTGACCGGCAACCGGGGCAACCCCGGCCACAGCACCCCCCGACCGGGCCCCACCATCGGAGGCACCACCGGGCTCACCCCCGGCCCCCGGCACAGGGACACCCGGAGCAACACCGGCACCCGCCGACCGCGGACCGGCCTCGGACACCTGCCCACCATCCGGTACTTGACCCGCGTCCGGAGCAACCCCGGCCACAACGCCCTCCGGCTGCGGCCCCGCCTCCGGCGTCCGGCCACCGGCCGGGACCTGACCCGCACCCGGGCCAACCCCGGCCACAGCACCCCCCGACCGGGCCCCACCATCGGAGCCACCACCGGGCTCACCCCCGGCCCCCGGCACAGGGACACCAGGAGCCACACCGGCAACCGCCGACCGCGGACCGGCCTCGGACACCTGCCCACCATCCGGCACTTGACCCTCGTCCGGAGCAACCCCGGCCACAACGCCCTCCGGCTGCGGCCCCGCCTCCGGCGTCCGGCCACCGGCCGGGACCTGACCCGCACCCGAGGCAACCCCGGCCACAGCACCCCCCGACCGGGCCCCACCATCGGAGCCACCACCGGGCTCACCCCCGGCCCCCGGCACAGGGACACCAGGAACGGCACCCACCAGCTGCGGCGCCGCCGCGGGCGTCTGGTCACCAGTCACGGTCTCGCCGGGCACGGGCTCCTGACCGTCCGTCGGCCTGTGGCTCGCGTCCGGGCCGTACGGGGCGACGGCGGCCTGGGCCGCGCCGACCGGCTGCGGGCCCGGGCCCGGGAAGGCGGTTTCCGCGGTCCCCGCCCCGGCGCTCACCGGAGGAGTCGCCACGGCGGGCTGGGCGCCCCACGGCGCGGCGCCCTGCGGAGCCGTCTCGCGCAGCTGCGGGACGTCGAGGTACTCGGGGCCGGTCGTGGGCGGTCCGGGCCGGCGGACCGGTGCGTCCGCGGGGCCGCGGTCGGCCAGGGAGCGGACCGGGCTCGCGGAGGCGTCGGGGATCGGCGGACCGAGGTGCAGCGGCCGGCGCGCGGCCACCGCCGCGGGGACCCCGGCCGGCGGGGTGGCCGCCTGGTCGCGGTGCCGCACACCGCCGAGGTCGACGGAGCCGGTGTCGCGGCCCGCCGTCTCGTGCGGGCCCGGCTCGTGAACGGCCTCGAGGACCGGCTCCGGGGCAGGCGGGGACACCTCGTTGCCCCACGCTCCGTGGGAGCCCGGCAGCAGCAGGTCTTCGTCCTCGGCGGGAGTCTCGGAGAGGTAGGCGTACGCACCGTGCGCGGGGACGCCCGGCTGCTCCACCATGCCTGCGCTCTCCGGCAGTCCCTCGCCCGGGACCTGGCCGGTGTCGGTCATGCGTACCCCTCGCCCATCGGTTTAGTGCTCCTACGACCAGCTCACCCGGAACGGCGCACCGACCGCTCCCAGTGAAGAACGAGCGTCCGCGCCGTGCGGCACGAACAACCCGCCCGGAAAAGGCGACAAAGCCATTGAGTGGCATTCTCGCGGTCGTCCGGCCTCCGCGGCAGCGTGATCCGCGACGGCCCGCTGTGGACTGCGCCACGTTGCGCGTTCTCCGGGTCTGCCGTACCACACCCGCCCTGAATCGGGTGGGTTTTCCGGACATTGACGAACGAACTTCCGGACCACCCGGTGCGGTGCAACGATCGGCCAGCCTACCGCGCGCGGTAGGACAACCCGATCACGGGGCGCGCTCGGGCAGCACGGCGCTGAGCAGGAACACGACGCTGCGCTCCGTCTCCGTCCAGGCGCGCGTGTCGAGCGCGACGGACTGGAGCAGGGCGCACTCGACTTGATACCCGTGCTCGGTGAGGTCGCGGCCGACGAGTTCGGCCGCGTCCCGCGTCGCGGCATGGGCGACGATCCGCTGCGGGCGCCGGTCGGCGACCGCGGAGACCACGGCCACTCCCCCGCCGCCGACGCGGACGACGTCCGGTTCGGGCAGGTTCTCCAGAACGTGCGGGGCGGTGCCGTGCACCACCTGCATCCGGACGCCGAAGCGGTGCGCGGCCGACTCGGTGCGGGCGCAGGCCCGCTGGTCCCGGTCGACGGCGATGACGGCGGCGCCGCCGCGCGCGGCCTCGGTGGCGAAGGCGCCGCTGCCACAGCCGATGTCCCACACGAGGTCACCGACGCGGGGCCCGAGACGGGCGAGTTGGGCGGCCCGGAGCAGATCCGTTTCCCCTTCGCCGAGCCCGCCGCCGTAGACCTCGGCGGGCTGGGTCCAGCCGCGCGGCCCGTGGCCGGGGTCGCGCCCGGCGATCCAGCCGCCGCCCTCACCACCGGCCCGGCCGCCGATGACGATGACGACGTTGGGGTCGCGCCAGGTGTGGTCGGCGGCCTTGTCGGAGGTGACGACGGTGACCTGTTCGCCTTCGGTGCCGAGCTCCTCGCAGATGACGAAGGTGCGGTGGACTCCGTCCAGGAGCAGCCCGAGTTCGGCGGGTCCGGCGCCGGGGGCGGTGAGCACGGCGACCTTGGCGTGGGCGCGGCACACGTTCACCGCGCGTCGCAGGGTGCGCTTGTGTGCGACGACCACTTGGGCGTCGTCCCAGGGCATCCCGGCACGGGCGAAGGCGGCGGCCACGGACGACACGGCCGGGACGACCTCGACCTCCAGGCCGAACTCCGGTGCGCGCAGGGTCCGTACGACCCCGAAGAAGCCCGGGTCGCCGTCGGCGAGCACCACCGCGGTGCCGCGGTGGGCGGCGATGCGGCGGGCGGCGAGGGCGACACTGCCGAGGCGGATGCGCTCGGCGGTGCGCGGTACCTCGGGCAGCGCCAGGTGGTGGGCCGCGCCTGCCACGAGGGTGGCGGCGCCCAGGGCGCCGCGCGCCGCGTCGGTCAGCGGCGAACCGTCCCAGCCGATCACCGTGACCCGGTCGGCCATCGTCGTCAGTCTCCAGATTGCGCAGGTCGTGAGGGTACGGACGCCCAAGAGCGTGTTCCGCGAGCGTACCCGGTGAAGCTGCCGGGTGCGCGGCGGGGCGGGGCGGGTGCGCCCGCGGGTCCCGGCGCCTCAGTTCCATTCCGAGAAGGAGGTGTAGCCGCCGGACTCGGCGAGCTGCTCGCCCGCACCCTCCAGGTCCTCCGGCAGCAGGCTCCACACGATGAAGTCGGTGCGCATGTCGGTCCACGTGCCGTCCTCGGTGCGGACGTGCGCTATGCAGGCGTTGCGCAGCACGCCCTCGCTGATGCAGCCGATCTTCTGGGCGACCTGCTGGGAGGCGGTGTTGTCGGCGGCCGTGCGCAGCTCGATGCGTTCGAACTTCTGGTCCCCGAAGAGCCATTGCGCGGTGGCGAGCGCGGCCTCGGCGGCGTACCCCTCGCCGCGCGCCCAGGGTGCGACGATGTACGACAGCTCGGCGGACCGCACGTGCCAGTCGGCCTTGGTCAGCTGGACGATGCCGACCAGCCGCTGGGTGAGGAACTCGGTGACCGCGAGGTCCAGGCCCCGGCCGGCGGTGCGCTCGGCGGGGGCGTACTCGGTGATCCAGGTCCGGGCCCCCTCCTCGGTGAAGGGCTGGGGGACGTCGGTCCAGGCCGCGACCTGTTCGTCGTTCATCATCTCGGCCAGGGCGGGTACGTCGTCCTCCTCGAGGGGACGCAGCACCAACCGCTCCGTGCTGATGGAGATGTTGGGGAAGGTGCTGTTCATGCGCCGCTCCGTAACCTTCGGAAGAACCTTCAGGGCCTGCTGAACTGCCCAGCATGCAGCATGAAAGCACTGAACCGCACCACGGGGTCCTCCCCCACTGCCTGAACGGCGTGGGGGTACCCCCACCCTGTGAGGGGGCGGACCCCGTGCGTCGCGCGGGTGGCGGTGGTGCGGATCAGAACGCCGGGACGACCGCGCCGTCGTACTTGTCCTCGATGAACTTCTTCACCTCGGGCGAGGTGAGCAGCTCGGCGAGCTTCTTGACCCGCGGGTCGTTCTCGTTGCCCTTCTTCACGGCGAGGAAGTTGGCGTACGGGTTGCCCTTGGCGGCCTCGGCGGCGATGGCGTCCTTGGCCGGGCTGAGCTTGGCCTCCAGCGCGTAGTTGCCGTTGATCACCGCGGCGTCGACGTCACCGAGGGAGCGCGGCAGCTGGGCCGCCTCGAGCTCCTTGAACTGGAGGTTCCTGGGGTTGGAGGTGACGTCCTTGGGGGTCGCGTCGTATCCGGCGCCGGCCTTCAGCTTGATGACGCCGTTGGCCTCCAGCAGCTTCAGGGCGCGGGCCTCGTTGGTGGTGTCGTTGGGCAGCGCGACGGTGGCGCCCTTCTTCAGGCCGGCCAGCTTCTTGACGCTCTTCGAGTACACGCCGAGCGGCTCCAGGTGCACGGTGCCGCCCGGGACCGGCACGATGTCGGTGCCGTTCTTCTTGTTGAAGTCGTCGAGGTACGGCTTGTGCTGGAAGTAGTTGGCGTCGACCTGGCCCTGCTGGACGGCCGTGTTCGGGGTCACGTAGTCGGTGAACTCCTTGACCTCCAGCTTCAGGCCGGCCTTCTTCGCCAGGTTGTCCCTGACGTAGGTGAGGATCTCGCCCTGCGGGGTGGGGGTGGCGGCGACCGTCAGCGGAGCGTTCGCGTCGGCCTTGCCGGAGCCGGAGCCCGATCCCGAGCCGCAGGCGGTGAGCCCGAGGGTGAGGGCTCCGGCGGCGAGGACGGCGGCCGTGATCTTGGTGGCGTTACGCACGAAAAGTGCCTTTCCTTGGGTGGTGCGACCCCTGGTACGGGGAGATTCGGGAGGAGGGCTTCAGGCGGCCTTGCCGACGCCGGTGACCGCGGGTTCCCCGGCCTTCAGCAGCCGCAGCTTCGGCGCCGGGCCGGAGCGGCCGCTGCGGCGGTGCAGGGAGCGGGCCGCGAGGTCGCCGGCGAACTGGATGGCCGAGATGACCACGGCGAGGATGGCCACGGTGACCCACATCAGCTGGGTGTCGAAGCGCTGGTAGCCGTAGCGGATGGCGATGTCGCCGAGACCGCCGGCGCCGACGGTGCCGGCCATCGCGGAGTAGCCGATGAGGGCGACGATCGTGGTGGTGGTGCCGGCGATCAGCGAGGGCAGGGACTCGGGAACGAGAACCTTGCGGACGATGGTCCAGGTGTTGCCGCCCATCGCCTGGACGGCCTCGACCAGCCCGCCGTCCACTTCGCGGACGGACGTCTCGACGAGCCGGGCGAAGAAGGGGATGGCTCCGACGGCCAGCGGCACGATGGCGGCCTCGCGGCCGATCGTCGTGCCGGTGACGAAGCGGGTGAAGCCCATCAGGGCCACCATCAGGATGATGAACGGCATCGAGCGGGTGATGTTCACGACCTGCCCGATCAACTTGCCGGCGACGACGTTCTGGAGCAGCCCGCCCCGGTCGGTGAGGACCAGCAGGACGCCGAGGGGCAGTCCGCCGACGACGGCGACGAGCGTGGACCAGCCGACCATGTAGAGGGTGTCCCAACTGGCCTGGGACAGCAGCGGCTGCATCTCGGACCAGGTCACTCGGCACCTTCCTTCACCAGCTCCGGCGAGCGGGCCGGGGTGTGGTCGGCCACGTCGATCTGCAGCCCCTGTTCGCGCAGGAAGCCGATGGGCACCACGTTGTCCTCGTAGCGGCCGGGCAGTTCGATGCGCATCCGGCCGACCTGGAGGCCGCCGATCGTGTCGATGGCCGCGCCGAGGATCGAGATGTCGATGTTGTACGTGCGGGACAGCTGCGAGATGACGGGCTGGGTGGCGCTCTCGCCGTGGAAGGTGACGTCGATGACGGTCCGGTCGTCGGCGGAGGCCTCCCCGCCGACCGGGAAGAGCGCGGCGGCCAGCTCGGAGCCCGGGGTGGCGAGGAGTTCGCTCACCGTTCCGGACTCGACGATGCGGCCGTTCTCCATGAGCGCCGCCGAGTCGCAGACGGACTTCACGACGTCCATCTCGTGCGTGATGAGCAGGACGGTCAGGCCGAGCTGCCGGTTCAGGTCGCGCAGCAGCTGGAGGATGGAGCGGGTGGTCTCCGGGTCGAGGGCACTGGTGGCCTCGTCGGACAGCAGCACCTTGGGGTCGCCGGCGAGGGCGCGGGCGATGCCGACGCGTTGCTTCTGACCGCCGGAGAGCTGGGCGGGGTAGGCCCGGGCCTTGTCGGCGAGACCGACGAGGTCGAGCAGTTCGAGCGCCCTGCGGGAACGTTCCTTTCCGGACGTGCCGAGGATCTCCAGCGGCAGCTCGACGTTGTCCTGGACGGTGCGCGAGGACAGCAGGTTGAAGTGCTGGAAGACCATGCCGATCCGGCTGCGCGCCCGCCGCAGTTCCTTGCCCGCCCGGTGACCGCGGCCGGCCAGGGCGGTGAGGTCCTGTCCGGCGACGGTGACCGTGCCGGAGGTGGGGCGCTCCAGCAGGTTCACGCAGCGGATGAGCGAGGACTTGCCGGCGCCGGACTGGCCGATGACGCCGTACACCTCGCCTTCGCGGACGTGCAGGTCGACACCGTCGAGCGCGGTGATCTCGCGACCGCGCGAACTGTAGACCTTGGTGAGGCCCGATGTGGTGATCACGTGGGTTTCCGTCACTGTCGAGTGCGCGGCGCGTCGTGGGCGCCGGGCACGGCATTCATGGTCGGGGAGCGCCAGAACGCGGCACGGCTCTCGCAGGGGTGCTCAAACCGGGAGAAACGTGTGCGCGGGGGCGTGGCTCGGCCGCGGACGCCGGGCGGACCGGACGGGCGCGGACATGAGCGGGCTCTCGCTTCGGGGCGCGAGGCTCAGCTGGTGCAGGGGCCCTCTAGAAGGCGCACATTCGACGTACAGGACACATACAACGAGCACCGGGCGGCACAGTCGCCTCGGTCGCCGGGATGCGGTCGCTCGTCGTGGTCATGCGGTCAGTAAACCAGACCCCCGGGGCCGGAAGGCCACGGTTGTCCACATACTGGACACACGTGGACACCTGGGCGATGCGGCACGGAGCTGGGGTTTCGCGCCTGTGACCAGTGCGGACAAGGCCCGCGGGCGTCCGTCCGGACGGTCGAGGGCGGGCGCGGGGACCGCCGGACTGTGGCCAACGCCACGGCACCGCACCCGGGGAGCCGCACCGGCTCCGCAGGGCCGGGCCGGGCGCGGCGGGACGTTCCCCCCGTAATAAAGTCGGCGGCATGCTTGATGCCCTGACGCTGGTGACCGGCGTCGCCGCGCTGCTGCTCGCCGCCTGGTGCGGCTGGGCGGCCTACCGTGACCAGCCGACGAAGGACTGGCACTTCATCGGGATGGCGGTGGTGTCGCTGCTCGCCCTGGTCCAGTTGGCGATCGGGGTCGTGGCGCTGGCGCGGGGCGAGAGGCCGTCGCAGGGGACGACGATCTTCGTCGCGTATCTGCTGGGAGCCTTCGCCTGCGTCCCGGCGGCCGGGTTCATGTCGCTGACGGAGCGCACGCGCTGGGGTTCGGTGACGGTCGCGGCGGGCGGAGTGGTCCTCGCCGTCCTGGAGGTGCGGCTCTATGACATCTGGGGAAGGTGAGATGAGCGCCGTGGAGGAGAAGCCGGCCAGGGAGCGGCTCATCAGCGGTCCGGGCATCCTGCTGGTCTGGCTGTACGGCGTGATGGTCGTCGGCGCCGTGTCGCGCTCGGTCTACCAGATCGCCACGGAGTTCGACCGGGCGCCGCTCGCCTACTCGCTGTCCGCGGTCGCCGGAGTCGTGTACGGCTTCATCACGTACTCGCTGGTGCGCGGCGGGGAGAAGGCCCGCAGGGCCGCGCTGGCGTGCTGCGTCGCCGAGCTAGTGGGTGTGCTGACGGTCGGTACGTGGACGCTCCTCGACCGGTCCGCGTTCCCGGACACGACCGTGTGGTCGGACTACGGCCGGGGCTACATCTTCATCCCGGTGCTGCTTCCGCTGTCGGCCATGTACTGGCTGCGCAAGGCACGGAAGCAGCAGCCGCAAGCGGCCTGAGCCGGTCCGCAGCCGCGCTACGCGGTCGCCGCGTAGCTGCCGTCCGGCTTCTCCAGGATGATCATCGGTACGCCGTCGGCACCCTGGGAGGTGCCGACCGCCCGGTAGCCCACGCGCCGGTACAGGCGCAGATTGCCCTCGCTGCGATGACCCGTGTGCAGCCGGAACCTGGTGGCGCCGCGCTCCTCGGCCAGCGCGGACTCGGCCGCGCGCAGCAGCCGGGCGCCGATGCCGTGCCCCTGGAGGCGCGGGTGGACGCAGAGCTTGCTGATGAGGGCCGCGCCGTCCTCGGTCACCCGGCCGCGCACCGAGCCGACCACCTCGTCGCCGAGCCGCGCCACGAAGACGCAGTCCTCGGCGAGCTCGTGACGGATCGAGTCGAGGCTCTCGACGAGCGGGTCGATGCGGTAGTTGCCGTACAGCGCGGCCTCGCTCTGGAAGCACAGGTACTGCAACCTGAAGATCTGCTCCGCGTCCTGTTCGGCCGCCGCAGAGATGGTCACGCTCATGCCCATGTGCGCATGCCTCCCGCTCACTTGATCGCCGGTCGTCCCCCACTCCTATCCCCGCGCCGCACGGGCCGCAACCTCCGGTGCGGGCGATCGTCGCGGACATCCCGGACAACTGGAAGGTTCCGGGCCCCTGCTGGCTTGTGAGATACCCAACTCACCCGCGACCCCACGGTGGGTGAGGTCCCACGGCTACAGCGGCGGCCGAGCGGAATGACGCGGCCGTCCCGGCGCGGGCTGCCGGGACGGCCGTGGTTCGCCCCGAACGGGGCGGCGGGGTTCAGCGGTTGGCGTGCCGGCCGCTCAGGAAGTCCTCGCGGGCGAGCAGTCCGGTGTCGGGGTTGTCGGTGAAGATGCCGTCGATGCCGGTGGCGAAGTAGGCCTGGAACACGCCGAAGACGTCACCGTAGGCGTCGACGGCGGTGCCCTTGCGGAACTTGGGCGGCAGGAAGGGGTTTTCGTTGCGGACGGTGTAGGGGTGCAGGATCAGACCCGCGGCGTGCGCGTCCCGGACGAGCCTGCTCGGCTCGGTGAGGTTGCCCTCCGCGTCCTTGGGGATGACCAGGTCGACGGTCGGGCCGATGCCCTGGGCGTAGGAGGCGATCTCCTTCAGGCCCTTGGGCGTGATCAGGTCGGCGACCGTGCGCTGATCGCCCGCCTCGACGAAGTCCCAGGGGCGGCTGCGTGCGTTCGACAGCAGCACCACGAGCGGATTGCCGACGAGCCGGTCCAGCCGCTGGATGCTGGTCGGCTCGAAGGACTGGAGGATCACCGGGGAGTCCTCCTTGTCCTTGCCGTACTTGCGCAGCAGCGCGGCGACCCGTTCCTCCAGGCCGAGGCCCAGCTTGCGGAAGTACGTCGGGTGCTTGGTCTCGGGGTAGATCCACACCTGCCGACCGCGCTTGCGGGTCTGCTCGTCCTGCCACTTCAGGACCTCTTCGAAGGTGGGGATCTCCCAGCGTCCGGTGTAGAGGGTGTTGTGGGGGCGGTTGGCCGGGATGCGCTCGACCGCGCGCAGCGTCTTCAGCTCGGCGAGGGTGAAGTCCTCGGTGAACCAGCCGGTGGTGGGCACCCCGTCCACGGTCTTGGTGGTCCGGCGGGCGGCGAACTCGGGGTGGTCGGCGACGTCCGTGGTGCCGCCGATCTCCGGCTCGTGCCGGCACACGAGGTGACCGTCCTTCGTCGGCACCAGGTCACCGGCCTCGACGACATGGGCGCCGAGGTCGAGGGCCAGGTCGTAGGAGCCGAAGGTGTGCTCGGGCCGGTAGCCGCTGGCGCCCCGGTGGCCGACGATCGTCGGCACGGGCAGGTTCTCCAGCCCACCGCCCTGCCAGCCGCCGGCCACGCCCTGGACGGCTCTGGCCGCACCGGGCAGTCCGAGGACCGCTCCGCCCGCGCCCAGCACCGCGGCCCCGAGTACGGCCCGGCGTCCGGCCCGGCGCCCCTGCTCGTCCGACTCCCGCGTACCCATGACCGCCTCCTGGTCTCGTGTCGTCCGTGGGCGCCGATCGTAGGTGGGCCGCGATGACGGACGGGAGACCGCGTGGCGAACACCAGCGTGACGCCAGGTGTCGTCGGAGGCCGTACGCGACACAAGACGCCGGGAGCCGGAGGGGTGACGGCGCGTCGGCATGTCCCCGTCCCGGCCGGGAAGACGGCTCAGTGGCGGGCGCCGCGGTCCCTTGGCGCGACCGATCCGCCGAACGGGGCGAAGTGGCGGACCGCGCGGGCGCCGCCGCGCGCGTCGCGCGGTCCGGGCACCGCCGCCTCCGGCCGCTGCGTGTCAAGGCCCGCGGACCACCGCCGGTCCCTGCGGACCACGACCGCCACGGCCAGCACCGTGAGAAGCACGACGAAGGCGACCACGTTGGACATCCCGTTCTCCCCTCCCGGAGGCGAGCGACCTCCATCACATCGTTCCGTTCGGGTTACCGGGCCGAAACATACCTCCGTCGCAGGTAAACGTATGTCAACAGTGTGTAAGAGGCGGTGAGCCCGATGTGCAATCGGCCCCGGCCCGCGAGTATCGTCCTCACCTGCACAGACTCATGAACAATCCCTCGACATCTCCAGACACCGGAGGGCCCGTTGTCCCGCTTCGCGCTCATCAAGGCAGTGCTCGGCCCGATCATGCGCCTGATGTTCCGCCCACGGGTGGAGGGCGCGGAGCGGATTCCGGGCGACGGCCCGGTGATCCTGGCCGGCAACCACCTGACCTTCATCGACTCGATGATCCTGCCGCTGGTCTGCGATCGTCAGGTCTTCTTCATCGGCAAGGACGAGTACGTCACCGGGAAGGGCTTCAAGGGCCGGCTGATGGCCTGGTTCTTCACCGGCGTCGGCATGATCCCCGTCGACCGCGACGGCGGCCGGGGCGGTGTGGCCGCGCTGATGACCGGCCGCCGGGTGCTGGAGGAGGGCAGGATGTTCGGCATCTACCCGGAGGGCACCCGCTCCCCCGACGGCCGCCTCTACCGCGGCCGCACCGGTATCGCCCGGCTCACACTGATGACCGGGGCGCCCGTGGTCCCGTTCGCCATGATCGGCACCGACAAGCTCCAGCCGGGCGGCGCGGGTCTGCCCCGGCCGGGCCGCGTCACCGTCCGCTTCGGCGAGCCGATGGAGTTCTCCCGGTACGAGGGCATGGACCGTGACCGCTACGTCCTGCGGGCCGTGACCGACTCGGTGATGGCGGAGGTCATGCGGCTGTCCGGGCAGGAGTACGTCGACATGTACGCGACCAAGGCGAAGGCCGCATAGGCCTCCGGCGGCCGGGCCGGGTGCCGGCCGCGGGTCCGCCGCGACCGGTCGCCACCGCGCCGCGCAGCCGTATGCCGACGGCCCGCGCCCCCGCCGTACCCTGCCCGGGGTTCAGAGCTCCTGGCCCTTCAGCAGGAACCACGCCGCCAGCGCCGTTGCCAGCAGTACCGCCGCTCCCGCTCCCGACGCCAGGTGCAGGCCGTGCACGAAGGACTCCCGTGCCGCGTGCAGCAGGGCCTCGGAGGTGTGCGCCGGCAGGCTCGCCGCCACCTCGACCGCGCCGCCCAGCGACTCGTGGGCGCCGGACGGTGTGCCCGCCGGGCCGGTGAAGCCGCGGTAGACGCCGGTCACGATGGAGCCCAGCAGGGCGATGCCGAGGGCCGCGCCCAGTTCGTACGCCGTCTCGGAGACCGCCGAGGCGGCGCCCGCCTGCTCCTTGGGCACACTGGAGAGGATCACGTCGGCGGTCACCGTGAAGGAGAAGCCGGCACCGACGCCGACCACCAGCAGGGCCGTGCCCAGCAGCGGATAGCCGGTGGTCCCGCTGAGCGTCGTCAGCGCGGCCAGCCCCAGCCCGATGGCGGCCAACGAGCCTGAGACCACGTTCCGCACCGAGAAGCGCCGGGCCGCCCGCCCGGCGAGCAGTCCGGCCACCACCGCGCCCACGGCGGCGGGCAGTTCGAACAGGCCTGCCTCGAACGGCCGCCTGCCCTGGACGAGTTGCAGGTACTGGGACAGGAAGAACACCAGGCCGGACATGCCGAGCACGGTCAGCAGATCGGCGAGGACGGCGCCGGAGAATCCCCGGCTGCGGAAGAGCCGTATGTCCAGCAACGGCTTCGGCAGCGTGAGCTGGCGGCGGACGAAGCCGTACAGCGCGGCCGCGCCCAGCAGGCCCGTGGCCAGGACCGGCCAGGTGAACCCGTGCGCCGCGGCCTCCTTGACCGCGTAGACGACGCCGACCACGCCGACCAGCGACAGCACGACGCTCGCCAGGTCCCACGGGCCCGGGTCGGGGTTGCGGGACTCGGGCAGGGTCTTGACGCCGACCAGGACGAGGACCGCCATCACGGGCAGGTTGATGAGGAAGACCGAGCCCCACCAGAAGTGCTCGAGCAGCAGGCCGCCCACGATCGGGCCGACGGCCGTGCCGCCGGAGGCGGTGGCACCCCAGATGCCGACGGCGAGGCTGCGCTCGCGCGGGTCGTGGAAGAGGTTGCGGATCAGGGCGAGCGTGGCGGGCATCAGGGTGGCGCCCGCGACACCGAGCAGTGCCCGGGCCAGGATCATCAGTTCCGGTGTGCCGGCGTAGGCGTTGAGCACGGAGACCGCGCCGAACGCGGTGGCACCGCCGAGCAGGATGCGCTTGCGGCCGATGCGGTCGCCGAGGCTGCCCATGGAGACGAGCAGACCGGCGATGACGAAGGAGTAGATGTCGCCGATCCACAGCAACTGGGTGCCCGAGGGCCTGAGGTCCTCACTGATGAAAGGGGTCGCGAGACCGAGGACGGTCGCGTCGACGGCCACCAGCAGCACGGCGAGCACGAGGACCGAGAGCGCGAGCCAGCGGCCCGGACGCTGCTCCACCTCCGCCGCGCGAGCCGGCTGCAGGGTGCTGGTCATGATTCCTCGTTCCGTGATGTGTCCGTGCGCAGTGCGCCGCCGAGCAGCAGCTCGCTGATCATGTGGTGGAAGTCCTTGGGGGCGACCTTGCCGCTCAGCACGACGTAGGCGCCGGAGGCGATGAGGCCGAAGAGTGCCTCGGTGAGCCAGGCGGGGGTGAGGTCGATACGGAACTCGCCGCTCAGCTGGCCGCGCCGGAAGACCTCGGAGACGCGCTCGTCGAGCCGGGCCCAGCCCTCGTTCTGCTCCTCGCCCTCGAACAGCTGGTTCTCCGTGTAGAGGAAGGAGAGCAGCCCGGCCGCCGGTTCGATCTCGCGGACCAGGCGCCGTACGGCATCGCCGGCCGGCCCCTCCCCCAGGCGGGCCGCGTCGAGAGCGGCCTCGCACTCGGCGATGCCGAGCGTCTCCAGCGCCCTGACGAGCGAGTCGCGTCCGGCGAAGTGGCGGTGCAGCGTGGCCCGGCTGATCCCGGCCGCCTTGGCGACCTCGTCCATGGTGGCGGTGGACTTGTGGGTGAGCAGGGTGGCCGCGCTGCGCAGCATGTGGTCACGATCGACAGCCATGAGACAACAGTACCTCTGATGAGACATTGATGTCTCACAATAGGCGTACGCGTCTCAACGGTTCATGCTGGAAGCGAGGTGCCGTGGGAGGTCAGTGCCAGGGCAGCTGCCCGCGCCGCTCCCAGTAGGCCCGCGGGTTCTCGACCAGCGCGTCGAGGCGGGCGAGCTGGTCCTCGTCGAGGTCGACGGCCGGGGCGTGCAGGTTGGAGGCGAGCTGGCCGGGGGTGGCCGCGCCGGAGAGGACCACACCGGCCCACGGCCTGCGCAGGATCAGGGCGAGGGCGACCGCGTCGCAGCCCAGGCCCGTCTCCCGGGCTACCGCCTTGAGCGCCTCGGGGGCGTACGGCTCGGCGAGCCGCCCGTTGGCCATGCCCTCCTTGACGATCACCGTCAGTCCCGCGTCGTGAGCCTCGGCGAGGGCGGGACCGGCGGACGTCTCCAGGGCGTTGTACGTCGACTGGACGGTACGGAAGAGGGGTGCGCCGTCGACCGTCACGCCGAGCGCGGCCCGGACGGTGTCGGCCTGGGTGGGCCCGCTGGTGGAGAAGCCGATCGTGAGGCCACCGGCGGCCGCCTCGGCGAGCCTGGCGTGCAGTTCCTTGTCGGTGAGCGCCGGGCTGTCCGGGGTCAGCGAGTGGATCTGGTAGAGGTCGAGCCGGTCGCCGAGGAGTTCGGCGGTCTCGGCGCGCTGCCGCTCGTAGGTGGCGAGGCTGTGGTCCTTGACCTCGTGCCGGTCGGCGTCGGTGGTCCAGTTCGCGGTGTAGGTGTAGCCCCACTTGCTGCCGATGACGACGTCGTCGGCGTCGGGGCGGGCCCTGAGCCAGTCGGCGAGGAACTCCTCGGCGCGGCCGTAGGAGCGGGCGGCGTCGACGTAGCGGACGCCCTGCGCGTAGGCGGCGTCCAGGAGTTCGTGGGTGCGCTCGCGCAGGGCGTCGACGGTGCGGTCGGCCGGGAGGTCGCGGTCCCGGCCGAGGTTGATGTAACCGGGGCGCCCGACGGCGGCCAGCCCCAGGCCGATGTGGCAGGTCGGGGTCGTGGCCGAGGCCAGTCGGGCGAAGGGCATCGCGGGCTCCGTTCGGTCGCTTCCTTACGGCTGTGGACCAACGTAACCCGCGAGGCCCCGCAGGCGGGCGAACTACTTCCTGGCGTCCGCCCACTCGTGCTGCGCCGCCACGTCCGCCTTGACCTCGGCGAGCTGGACGGCGACCGCGCTCGGGGCGGTGCCGCCGCGCCCGCTGCGGGAGGCGAGGGCGCCGGGGACGTTGAGGACGGTGCGCACCTGGGGCGTGAGGTGGGCGGAGATCTTGGCGAACTGCTCGTCGGTCAGCTCGTCGAGTTCCTTGCCCTCGGCCTCGGCGGTCTTCACGCACTCGCCGGCGACCTCGTGCGCCACCCGGAACGGCACGCCCTGCTTGACCAGCCACTCGGCGATGTCGGTGGCCAGCGAGAAGCCTGCCGGGGCGAGCTCCTCCATACGCTCGCGGTGCACGGTGAGGGTGGCCATCATGCCGGTGAAGGCCGGCAACAGGACCTCCAGCTGGTCGCAGGAGTCGAAAACGGGTTCCTTGTCCTCCTGGAGGTCGCGGTTGTACGCCAGCGGCAGGGCCTTGAGGGTGGCGAGCAGGCCGGTCAGGTTGCCGATCAGCCGGCCGGACTTGCCGCGCGCCAGCTCGGCGATGTCCGGGTTCTTCTTCTGCGGCATGATCGACGAGCCGGTGGAGAAGGCGTCGTGCAGGGTCACGAAGGAGAACTCCTTCGTGTTCCAGATGATGACCTCCTCGGCGATCCGGGAGAGGTTCACACCGATCATCGCGGTGACGAAGGCGAACTCCGCGACGAAGTCCCGGGAGGCCGTGCCGTCGATGGAGTTGCCGGCGCTGCCGCGCTCGAAGCCGAGGTCCCGCGCCACCGCCTCCGGGTCCAGGCCGAGGGAGGAACCGGCCAGGGCGCCGGAGCCGTACGGCGACACCGCCGTCCGCTCGTCCCACTGGCGCAGCCGCTCGGCGTCCCGCGACAGGGACTGGACGTGCGCGAGGACGTGGTGGGCGAACAGGACGGGCTGGGCGTGCTGGAGGTGGGTGCGGCCGGGCATGGCCACGTCCGGGTGGGCCTCGGCCAGGCCGATGAGCGCGTCCTGGAGGTCGGCGATCAGAGCGCCGATGATCCGGGCGTGGTCGCGCAGGTACATGCGGAAGAGGGTGGCGACCTGGTCGTTGCGGGACCGGCCGGCGCGCAGCTTGCCGCCGAGGTCGGCGCCGAGGCGCTCCAGCAGGCCGCGCTCCAGGGCGGTGTGCACGTCCTCGTCGGCGATGGTTCCGGTGAAGGAGCCGTCGGCGACGTCCGCCTCCAGCCGGTCCAGCCCGGCCAGCATGCGCCGCAGTTCGTCGTCCGTGAGCAGCCCTGCCTTGTGCAGCACACGGGCGTGGGCGCGGGAGCCTGCGATGTCGTAGGGCGCGAGGCGCCAGTCGAAGTGGACGGACGCGGACAGCTTCGCCAGGGCCTCGGCGGGACCGTCGGCGAAACGGCCGCCCCAGAGCCGTACGTCACCGCTGTTGCTGCTCACTTGCGTTGCTCCTCGGAGATGGCGATGTGCGCGACCGCCTCCCCACCCGTGAGTGAGGAGGCGGTTGTCAGGCTAGTGCGTGCGAGGCCACCCGGCGCCGTGGCGCGAGGTCCGCGCCGGGTCGGGCCCGGTAGGGGCCTAGGCCAGATCGCGCCGCGCGGCGATCTTCGACGACAGGCTGTAGATGTCGATGAAGCCCTTGGCGGCGGACTGGTCGAAGGTGTCGCCGGTGTCGTAGGTGGCGAGGTTGAAGTCGTACAGCGACTCCTGCGAGCGCCGGCCGGTGACGACCGCGCGGCCGCCGTGCAGGGTCATGCGGACATCGCCGGAGACGTGCTGGTTGGCCTCGTTGATGAAGCCGTCCAGAGCGCGCTTGAGCGGGGAGAACCACTGGCCGTCGTAGACCAGTTCGCCCCAGCGCTGCTCGACCTGCCGCTTGTAGCGGGCGAGTTCACGCTCGACGGTGACGTTCTCCAGCTCCTGGTGGGCGGTGATCAGGGCGATCGCGCCCGGAGCCTCGTACACCTCGCGGGACTTGATGCCGACGAGGCGGTCCTCGACCATGTCGATCCGGCCGATGCCCTGGGCGCCGGCGCGCTCGTTGAGCTGCTGGATGGCCTGGAGGACGGAGACGGGCTTGCCGTCGATGGCGACCGGGACGCCCTCCTTGAAGGTGATGATCACTTCGTCGGCCTCGCGGGCGACGGCCGGGTTCTGGGTGTACTCGTAGATGTCCTCGATCGGCGCGTTCCAGATGTCCTCGAGGAAGCCGGTCTCCACGGCGCGGCCGAAGACGTTCTGGTCGATGGAGTAAGGGGACTTCTTGGTGGTCGCGATCGGGAGGTTCTTCTCCTCGCAGAACGCGATGGCCTTGTCCCGGGTCATCGCGTAGTCGCGGACCGGGGCGATGCACTTCAGGTCGGGGGCGAGGGCGACGATGCCGGCCTCGAAGCGGACCTGGTCGTTGCCCTTGCCGGTGCAGCCGTGGGCGACGATGCCGGCGCCGTGCTTCTGGGCGGCGGCGACCAGGTGCTTGACGATCGTCGGCCGCGACAGCGCGGAGACCAGCGGGTAGCGGTCCATGTAGAGGGCGTTGGCCTTGATCGCCGGGAGGCAGTACTCGTCGGCGAACTCGTCCTTGGCGTCGGCGACCTCGGCCTCGACGGCACCGCAGGCGAGCGCGCGCTTGCGGATGACGTCCAGGTCCTCGCCGCCCTGGCCGACGTCGACCGCAACGGCGATGACCTCGGCGCCCGTCTCCTCGGCGATCCAGCCGATGGCGACGGAGGTGTCCAGACCGCCCGAGTAGGCGAGTACGACGCGCTCGGTCACGGGATTCTCCTCACACTGCATTCGCTGACATGCATGAGTATGCAGAACTCTGCATGGTTCGTCAATCTCGTCCGTGGTGCGTCGCGGCACCGGGATGCGCAAGGTGTTTTCAGAACTCGCCCGTCACTCCTTGAACGACTGCAACCGCTTCCCCGTACCTCTCGGCGAACGCAGGCGCCATGGCCGCCGAGCCCCGGGAGCCGGCCTCCCCGGCCGCCTGCACCTCACCCCGTGAGGTGACAGGCAGCCGTGGCCGCCCCGAGGAAGCGCCGGCCGGGGCGGCCACGGTGGTCCGGACGGAGGCCGAAATTCCTTCGACAGCCGAAAGAACTTCACCCGATAATCGTTGGACATGGGAAAGACGTATGAGCGCATGGACGGCAGGCTGCGTACGTTCATCGAGCAGCAGCCCCTCTTCTTCACCGCGACCGCCCCGCTCTCCGGCGACGGCACGGTCAACCTCTCCCCCAAGGGCCTCAAGGGCTCCTTCACGGTGCTCGACGAGCACACCGTGGCCTACCTGGACTTCGCCGGGTCCAACGCGGAGACGATCGCCCACCTGCGCGAGAACGGCCGGATCACCCTGATGTGGTGCGCCTTCCAGGGCCCGCCCACCATCGTGCGCGTCCACGGCCGGGGCGAGCCCGTCTTCCGCGACGACCCGCGCTTCGGCGAACTCCTCACCCGTTTCCCCGACATCGACCCGGCCACGCACGGGCTTCGCGCCATCATCGTCGTGCACGCCGAACTCGTGCGGGACACCTGCGGGTACGCAGTGCCCTTCATGGCGTACGAGGCGGACCGCGATCTGCACGGCAGGCGCTTCGCGCGCGAGGACGACGCCTCGCTGAGCGACTACTTCACCGGGAAGGAGCACGTGGCCACCAGCCTGGACGGACTACCCGGGCTGCCGTTGCCGCTGCCGCCGTCTACGGTCTGAGTCATGCGCCCCGGTGTCGCCGCGATCCTCGCCGCCCTGTCCCTCCTCACGCTCGGCTCCGCGCCCGCGGGCGAGGTGCCGCTGCCGGCGCGGATGCGGGACACCGGCGGCGGCACCCAGCTGATCACCGCTCAAGCGGCCCGCACCGGCGCGACGTCGGGCACGGTCACCTGGTGGAACCGGCGCGGCGGGCGCTGGGTGCGGGCCGGTTCGGCACCGGCCCGGTTCGGCGCGAAGGGCCTCGTCGAGGGGACGGCGCGGCGGCAGGGGACGTACACGACGCCGACCGGGCTGTACCACCTGCCGTTCGCCTTCGGCATCAAGCCCGCACCGGGCGGGACACGGCTGCGGTACCGGCGGGTGGGCCCGGACTCGTGGTGGTGCCAGGACAACGGCTCGCGCACCTACAACCGCTGGACCCAGCCGCGCCCCGCCGACTGCCGGGCCGCCGAGTCCGAGCACCTGGTGGCATACCCGAGGCAGTACGCGCACGCGCTCGTCATCGGCTTCAACTACTCCCGTCCGGTGCGCGGCCGGGGTGCGGGGATCTTCCTGCACGTCAACGGGCGCGGGGCGACGGCCGGCTGTGTGTCGGTGCCGCGGGAGGCCATGCGGCGGATCCTGGCGTGGGCGGATCCCGCGCGCCGGCCGCACATCGCGATCGGCACGGCGGGCGGGGCGACCGCGATCAGCCGCTACTGACCCCGGCGCCGCCCGTCGGCAGCCGGACGGTGAAGGCCGTGGAGCCGGGGCGGCTGTCCAGTCCGACAACACCGCCGTGGGCCTTCGTCACGGCCGCCACGATCGACAGGCCCAGACCGGCCCCGGCGCCGCCGAAGGAGTCGGCGCGACGGCGGTCGGCCCGGGTGAAGCGCTCGAAGACACCGGGCTGGACCTCCTCGGGCACGCCGGGCCCGTCGTCGTGCACCCGCAGGACGGCCGTGGCGGCACTCTCCGGGTCCGCCTCCCGGTCGGAGTCCAGGTCCAGGGACACCGTCACCTTGGTGCCCGCGGGTGTGTGCGCACGCGCGTTGGCCAACAGGTTGGCGAGCACCTGCTGGAGCCGGTGGGCCTCACCGGTCACCGTCACGGGCTCCTCCGGCAGCTCCAGCGTCCAGCGGTGCTCCGGACCCGCGGCCCGGGCGTCCGTCACCGCGTCCAGCACCAGACGGGTGAGGTCGACCGGACGGCGTTCCAGGGGACGTCCGGCGTCCAGCCGGGCCAGGAGCAGCATCTCGTCGACCATCTCCCCCATGCGCGCGGACTCGGCGGCAATGCGTTCCAGTGCCCGGGTGACCTCGGGCGGCACCGGCCCCGGGTGCAGCAGGGCGAGCTCGGCGTGGCCGCGCACCGTGGCGACCGGGGTGCGCAGCTCGTGGCTGGCGTCGGCGGCGAAGCCGCGCAGCCGCTCCTCACTTGCGTGCCGTTTGGTCAGCGCGTCCTCGACATGGTGGAGCATCCGGTTGAAGGCGGTGCCGACCCGCCCGACCTCGCTGCGCGGGTCGGCGCGCGGCGCGCGGGGCGGCAGCGCCACCTCGCCGCTGGCGAGCGGCAGCTCGCTGACCCGGGCGGCGGTCTCCGCGACCCGCGTCAGCGGCCGCAGCGACCAGCGCACCCACAGGGCGCCGGCGACCCCGGCGACGGCCAGGGCCAGCCCGGAGACGGTCCCCGCGACCAGTTCGAGCCGGTGGACCGCGGCCCGCACCGGCGCCATCGGCAGCCCGGTGACCAGCACGTCGCCGTCCCGGCCCGGCCAGGCCGCCAGCCGGTACTCGCCCAGGTCGGACAGGCGCACCGTGTGCCCGCCGCGGTCCACCGGGAGTGCGGCCAGTGCGCTGCGGTCGGCGCCGGTGAGGGTGACCTCGAAGCCGGGACGGGACCGGGAGGGGACCACGGCCGCGTGGGTCACCGTGCCGCCGAGGAGCCGGGCGCCGAAGGTACCGGCGGCCTGGCGGCGGGTGTCGCCGCGCTCGTCGCCGTCGTGGTCGGAGGGCTTGGCGGGCGTGGCGGTCGTGGCGGTGCCGTGCTCCAGGCTCTGCGGGAAGCCCGGCCCGGTCTGCTGGAGCTGCTGGTCGATCCGGCCGGTGAGGAAGCCGTCCAGTTCGAGGACCGCGGCCACGCCGACGGCGGCGCAGCCGACGGCCAGCAGCACCACCAGGCCGAAGGTGAGCCGGGCCCGCAGGGTGCGCGGCCGGGGCAGCCGCCGTATCCGCCGTGTCATCGCCCGCGGCCGCGGCAGCAGGGTCACCGTACCGCCGGCTTCAGCACGTACCCGGCCCCGCGCACCGTGTGGATCATGGGGGCGCGTCCGGCGTCCACCTTCTTGCGCAGATAGGAGATGTACAGCTCCACCACATGGGCCTGGCCGCCGAAGTCGTAGGACCACACACGGTCGAGGATCTGCGCCTTGCTCAGCACCCGGCGCGGGTTGTGCATCAGGAAGCACAGCAGCTCGAACTCGGTCGGGGACAGCTCGATCAGCTCTCCCGCCCGGGTCACCTCCCGGGCGTCCTCGTCCATGACCAGATCGCCCACGGTCAGCCGCGGGCCGTCCGACGGCTGCCGGGCCATGCCGGCGCGGCGCAGCAGTCCGCGCAGCCGGGCGACCACCTCCTCCAGGCTGAACGGCTTGGTCACGTAGTCGTCGCCGCCCGCGGTGATCCCCGCGATACGGTCCTCCACCGCGTCCCGCGCCGTGAGGAAGAGCACACAGACGTCCGGCTGCACGGCGTGCAGCTCACGCAGCACGGCGAATCCGTCGGTGTCCGGGAGCATCACGTCGAGGACGACGGCGTCGGGCTGCACCTCGCGGGCCGCGGCGACGGCGGAGGCCCCGTCGCCCGCGGCGCGCACCTCCCAGCCCTGGTAGCGCAGGGCTCCGCAGAGCACTTCGGCGAGGTCGGGGTCGTCGTCGACGACGAGGACGCGCACGGGGGTGCCGTCGAGGCGGGTGAGGGCCGGCAGCCCGGGAGGGCTCGGGCGGAAGGTGTCCATGGCCCCTCCAGCATCGCCGGTCCCCGCCCCGGACGGCGAGGGATGACCCTCTGAGTTTTCTGTGAGTGGGCCCACACGGCCCACGGCTCAGAGCTCCCTCAGAGGTTCGCCCCGCACAGTTGTGTCCTGGACCGGCGAAGGGACGGGAGAGCGGATGACCACGGTGTACGAGCGGCAGGCGGCACCGCCCGTGCCACTTGGTCCTCCTGTGGTGGTACGACACCACCTCCGTCGTGGGCGCGGCGGGCTGGCTGACCGGCGCCGGGCGGATCGCGGGCCAGCTGTGCGGGTACGCCTGCGCGGTGCTGGTGGGCCTGATGGCGCGGGTCCCGCTGCTGGAGCGCCGGATCGGCTCGGACCGGGTGGCACGTCCGGCGGCTCCGGTGGGACCGGCGGATCCACCGGCACCAGGACCGTCACCGGTGAGACGGTGCGCACCCGCTGGGGTCCGGTCCAGGTGCGGGTCACGCTCGTCGACGGCCGGATCACCGACGTGACCGCGCTCGCGCGGCCCTCGGACAACTCTCGGGACCGGGAGATCAGCGGCTACGCCATCCCCCAGCTGCGCAGGGAGGTGCTGGCCGCGCAGAGCGCGAGCATCGACACCGTCTCGGGAGCGACGTACACCAGTGACGGATACCGCCGCTCGCTCCAGTCCGCGCTGGACGCGGCCGGGCGCTGAACCTCACCCGAAAGCTGAACGCAGGGCCGGCGTGGCACGTATCCCAGGGCCAAGGGACCACGCGGCCCCCCTTGACCCCGTCCACGGAGGAACCGTGACCACCACACTCGCAGGAGGCCGCGCCTCCCGGCGCCGGACGATGCGCCGCATCCGGCCGCGCCGCTCCCCCGCCGTCCCGCTGCTGACCGCCGTCTGGGCAGGCGCGGCGGGCGTCGTCTGGCTGTGGTGGACGAACACCCCGTCCATCGACGGCACCGGCGGGAAGGTCCTGAACGCAGGCCGGATCACCGGCCTGCTCGCCGGCTACCTGATGGCGCTGGTCGTGCTCCAGATGGCGCGCGTGCCGACCCTGGAGCGGCGGGTGGGCTCCGACCGGGTCGCGCGCTGGCACGCCATGAGCGGCCGGTACACGCTCTGCCTGGTCCTCGCGCACGTCTTCCTCACCATGTGGGGCTACGCGCTCCAGGGCGGCAAGTCGCTCGGCGACATCGTGGGGCAGACCGTGGAGTCCGTCGAGCGGCTGCCCGACATGGGCAAGGCCGCGATCGGGACCGGTCTGCTGGTGGCCGTCGGACTGGTCTCGATCGGCCCGGTGCGCCGCCGGATGCCGTACGACACGTGGTACCACGTGCACCTGTTCACCTATGCCGCGGTGTTCCTGACGTTCTGGCACCAGATCACCACCGGCAACGACTTCGCCGTGGAGCCGGCCGCAAGGACCTTCTGGTACGGCCTGTACGGCGCGGTGACCGCGCTGGTGATCTGGTACCGGATCCTCACCCCGATCCGGCTGAACCTGCGCCACCGCATGCGGGTGGAGGCGGTGATCGAGGAGACGCCGGGCATCGTGTCGGTGCTGATCGGCGGCAGCAGGCTGCACCAGATGGGCGCGGAGGCCGGGCAGTTCTTCCGCTGGCGGTTCCTGGCACCGGGCATGCGCTTCTCCTCCCACCCGTACTCGCTGTCGGCGGCGCCCCGCCCGGACCTGCTGCGCATCACCGTCAAGGCGATCGGCGACCACAGCGCCCGGCTGCGCGAACTCACCCCCGGCACCCGGGTGTGGGCGGAGGGGCCGTACGGCGCGCTGACCGCGTCCCGGCGCAGCCGCGGCAAGGTGCTGCTGGTGGCGGGTGGGGTGGGCATCACGCCGATGCGGGCGCTGTTCGAGACGCTGCCCGGCGCGGCCGGTGACATCACGCTGCTGTACCGGGCCAACAGCACGCAGGACCTGGCCCTGTGGGACGAACTGACGGAGATCGCCGACGAGCGCGGCGCCCGGCTGATGTACGCGGTGAACAGCCCGGACGGGGACCGCCCCGACATCTCCGCCGAGTCACTGCGCCGCAAGATCACCGACATCGACCGCCACGACGTCTTCATGTGCGGCCCGTCCGGTTTCGCGCAGTCGGTGTACGAGGCACTGCGCGGCGCGGGAGTCCCCGCCCGCCGCATTCATCACGAGTCGTTCGAGATGTGAGCGAAGGGAACGCGGAACGTCCGCGGAAACCACATGACTTACGGGACTCACGGGAATTCAGGAGCTCATCGGCGATGAGGAAGAGCCACCCCATACGACGTGCCGTGCTGGCCGGCGCCGCGACCGTGTCCGGCATCGTGCTGCTGCTGTCGCTGAAGCCGGCCTCCGACCCCGCCTCCGCCTCGGCGGCCGGCGCGGCGCCGCAGCGGACGGCGGCGGCGCAGGAGTCGCCGCAGGGCGGCAGCGGTGCGCGGCGGACGGGCACACGGTCCGTCACCGGCGACGTGGCCCGGACCCAGTACGGCGACGTGCAGGTCCGGCTGACCGTCAGCGGCGGCAGGATCACCGCGGCGGAGGCCGTACGGGCGCCGCAGGGCGGGCTCAGCGGCCAGAAGAGCGACCTGGCCGTGCCCCGGCTCAACCAGGAGGCCGTGGCGGCGCAGAGCGCGGACATCGACGCCGTGTCGGGAGCGACGTACACCAGCGGCGGCTACAAGAAGTCACTCCAGTCGGCGCTGGACGAGGCGAAGGCGAAGGCGAGCGGTGCGCCGTCGGGGCCGGCCTCCGGTTCCTCCTCCTCGGGGACCGGATCGGGAGCCGCGCGGACCCGTACCGTCACGGGCGAGGTCTCCCAGACCCAGTACGGTCCGGTGCAGGTCCGGGTCACGGTCAGCGGCGGCAGGATCACCGCGGCGGAGGCCGTACGGGCGCCGCAGGGCGGGCTCAGCGGCCAGAAGAGCGACCTGGCCGTGCCCCGGCTCAACCAGGAGGCCGTGGCGGCGCAGAGCGCGGACATCGACGCCGTGTCGGGAGCGACGTACACCAGCGGCGGCTACAAGAAGTCACTCCAGTCGGCGCTGGACGAGGCCGGTGGCTGAGGCCGTGTCCGGGTCGGCGCGGGGTCCCGCCGCGGTGCGTCACGCGGAGGAGGTCATGGGGACCGTCTTCTCCTTCGACGTCCGCGGCGGTCGGTCCGAGGCGGTGGCGGCGGCACTGGACGAGGCGGTCGCCGAACTGCACCGGGTCGACCAGGTGTTCAGCACCTACCGCGACGACAGCCAGCTCTCCCGCCTGGCGCGCGGTGAGCTCACCGTGGCGCAGTGCGACCCCGAGGTCGCCGAGGTGCTCGAGCTGGGCGCCGAGGCCGAACGGGTCAGCGAGGGCTGGTTCAGCCTGCGCTATCAGGGGAGCCTGGATCCGACCGGGATCGTCAAGGGCTGGGCCGCCGAACGGGCCGCCCGGCGGATCGCGGCGGCCGGGGTGAGCGGGGTCGGCGTGAACGGCGGCGGAGACGTGCAGTTGTCCGGCTCCCCCGACGCGCAGCGGCCCTGGCGCGTGGGTGTGTCGGACCCCCTGCGCCCCGGCGGACTCGCGGCGGTGGTCTCCGCCGCGGGTGCGGGCGAGCTGGCGGTGGCGACGTCGGGCACGGCCGAGCGCGGCGCCCACATCGTCGACCCGCGCACCGGCAGGTCCGCGATCACCGACCTGGTCGCGGTGACCGTGGTCGCCCCCAGCCTGACCTGGGCGGACTGCTGGGCGACAGCCGCGTTCGCCATGGGCTCCCGCGAGGGCCTGGCCTGGCTGGAGTCGTTGCCCGGCGTGGAGGCGCTGCTGATCACGGCGGGCGACGAGGTCAGGTGCACGCACGGGCTCGCCGCCCGGCTGGGCTGAGGGCCGGCCGACGCCGCGCCGGGGTCACTGGCCGTTCTGCGCCAGCCTCAGCAGGTGGTCCGCCAGCGCCTGTCCCCCGCTGGGGTCCCGGCTGATCAGCAGCAGTGTGTCGTCGCCGGCGATGGTCCCCAGGATGTCGTGCAGTTCGGCCTGGTCGATGGCCGAGGCGAGGAACTGCGCCGCCCCCGGAGGCGTGCGCAGGACCACGAGGTTCGCGGAGGACTCCGCGGAGATCAGCAACTCCTGCGAGAGCCGCCGCATCCGCTCCTCCTTCACCGACTCCCCCAGCGGTGCGCGCGGGGTGCGGAAACCGCCCTCGCTGGGCACCGCGTAGATCAGGTCGCCGTCGGTATTGCGGATCTTCACCGCGTTCAGCTCGTCCAGGTCGCGGGAGAGCGTCGCCTGGGTGACGCTCAGCCCGTCGTCGGCCAGCAGCTTCGCCAACTGGCTCTGCGAGCGCACCGGTTGCCGGTTGAGGATGTCCACGATCCGGCGGTGGCGTGCGGTGCGGGTCTGCGGCACCGCCGGCCCGGCCTCGGTCTGACCGTTCTGCGCCTGACTCATCGTCGTCTCAATCTCCGGATCATCCGTCCCCGTTTGCCACGTCCAGGACGCCGGGCAGCGCCCCGAGGAAGGCGTCCACCTCGTCGTCGCCCAGGTTCAGCGGCGGCATCAGCCGTACGACGTCGGGGGCGGGCGCGTTCACCAGGAAACCGGCCTCCTGAGCCGCCTGCTGCACCTGGGGCGCGCGCGGCTCGGTGAGCACGATACCCAGCAGCAGGCCCGCGCCCCGGACGTGGGCGACCAGCGGGTGGTCCAGTGACTCGATCCCGTCGCGCAGCTTCTCGCTCTGCCGCTTGACGTTCTCCAGCAGCCCCTCGCCCGCGATCGTGTCCAGGACCGCGAGACCGGCGGCGCAGGCGACCGGGTTGCCGCCGAAGGTCGTACCGTGCTGACCGGGCTGGAGCAGGTCGGCGGCGCGCCCGAAGGCGACGGTGGCGCCGAGCGGCAGCCCGCCGCCCAGGCCCTTGGCGAGCGTGACGACGTCGGGCAGGACGCCCTCGTGGGCCTGGTACTCGAACCAGTGCCCGGTGCGCCCGACTCCGGTCTGCACCTCGTCGAGGACCAGCAGCGAACCGGTGGCCGCCGTGATGGCCCTGGCCGCCTTCAGATAGCCGGGCGGGGGCACCACGACCCCGTTCTCGCCCTGGATGGGTTCGATGACGACGAGGGCGGTCTCCTCGGTGACCGCGGCGGCCAGTGCCCGCGCGTCACCGTAGGGCACGTGGGTGACCTCGCCGGGCAGCGGCAGGAACGGCTCCTGCTTGCCGGGCTGGCCGGTGAGCGCGAGGGCGCCCATCGTACGGCCGTGGAAGCCGCCCTCGGTGGCGACCATGTGCGGCCGGCCCGTCAGCCGGCCGATCTTGAAGGCGCCCTCGTTGGCCTCGGCTCCGGAGTTGCAGAAGAACACCTTGCCGTCCCGGCCGAAGAGCTGGAGCAGCCGTTCGGCCAGGGCGACGGGCGGTTCGGCGATGAACAGGTTGGAGACGTGGCCGAGGGAGGCGATCTGCCTGCCGACCGCCTCGACGACGGCGGGGTGGGCGTGGCCGAGCGCGTTGACCGCGATGCCGCCGACGAAGTCGACGTACTCCCGGCCGTCGGCGTCCCACAGCCTCGCGCCCGCACCGCGGACGAGGGCGAGCCGCGGCGTGCCGTAGTTGTTCATGAGCGCGCCCTGCCAGCGCGCGGCCAGTGCCTGGTTGCCCATGTCCCGGTTGCCCTGGTTGTTCGGGTCCTGGTTGCTCACGACTCCCCCTGTTCGTCCGGCACGACCATCGTGCCGATGCCCTCGTCGGTGAAGATCTCCAGCAGGATCGAGTGCTGGACCCGGCCGTCGATGACGCGGGCGGTGGTCACGCCGCCGCGCACCGCGTGCAGGCAGCCCCGCATCTTCGGCACCATGCCGGAGGACAGCTCCGGCAGCAGCTTCTCCAGCTCGCTCGCGGTCAGGCGGCTGATCACCTCGTCGGAGTTCGGCCAGTCCTCGTAGAGGCCCTCGACGTCGGTGAGGACCATGAGGGTCTCGGCGCCCAGTGCCGCAGCGAGTGCCGCAGCCGCCGTATCAGCATTGACGTTGTAGACATGTCCGTCGTCCTGGGAGCGGGCGATCGAGGAGACGACCGGGATGCGGCCGTCGGCGAGCAGCGCCCGGATCGCGCCGGTGTCGATCTCGGTGATCTCGCCCACCCGCCCGATGTCGACCGGCTCGCCGTCGATCTCGGGGGTGTGCCTGGTGGCGGTGATGGTGTGCGCGTCCTCGCCGGTGAGGCCGACGGCGAACGGGCCGTGCTGGTTGAGCAGGCCCACCAGCTCCCGTTGCACCTGCCCGGCCAGCACCATCCGTACGACGTCCATGGCCTCCTCGGTGGTGACCCGCAGGCCCGCCTTGAACTCGCTGACGATGCCGTGCCGGTCGAGGGCGGCGCTGATCTGGGGGCCGCCGCCGTGCACGACGACGGGCCTGAGGCCGGCGTGCCGCAGGAAGACGACGTCCTGGGCGAAGGCGGCCTTCAGCTCCTCGTCCACCATGGCGTTGCCGCCGAACTTGATGACGACGATCTTGCCGTGGTGCCGGGTCAGCCAGGGCAGCGCCTCGATGAGGATCTGCGCCTTGGGCAAGGCGGTGTGCTTACGGGTCGGGGACTTTCCCTCTTCTGAGTGATTGACCGTCATAACCGACTTTCGGGAAGATCTCGGATCAGCCGCCGGGCGGGCGGTGCTGGCCTGCGGAGGCGAGGTAAGACTTGTGCCGGGCACATCCCGGGGCGAGCACTCGCCTGTGGGGCGGGGGCCCTCGCCGGCGACGGCGAGGACCCGCGACAACCAAGCGGGCACGTCAAGAGGAGTACGCGCTGTTCTCGTGGACATAGTCGGCCGTGAGGTCGTTGGTCCAGATCGTCGCCGACTCGGTGCCTGCCGCAAGGTCGGCCACGATGTGGACCTCGCGGTAGCGCATGTCGACCTTCCCGCGGTCCTCGCCGACGCCGCCGTTCTTGCAGACCCAGACGCCGTTGATGGCGACGTTCAGCCGGTCGGGCTCGAAGGCGGCCCCGGTGGTGCCGATGGCGGACAGGACACGGCCCCAGTTGGGGTCCTCGCCGTGGATGGCGCACTTGAGGAGGTTGTTGCGGGCGATGGAACGGCCCACCTCCACGGCGTCCTCCTCGGTCGCGGCGCCCACCACCTCCACCTTGATGTCCTTGCTGGCGCCCTCGGCGTCCCGGATGAGCTGCTGCCCGAGGTCGTCGCAGACCGCCCGTACGGCCTCGGCGAACTCCTCGTACTGCGGGGTGGCCCCGGAGGCGCCGGAGGCGAGCAGCAGCACGGTGTCGTTGGTGGACATGCAGCCGTCGGAGTCGACCCGGTCGAAGGTGACCCTGGTGGCAGCGCGCAGCGCCCGGTCGAGCACGTCGGCCTCGAGGTCGGCGTCCGTGGTGAGCACGACGAGCATGGTGGCCAGGCCCGGGGCGAGCATGCCGGCGCCCTTGGCCATGCCGCCGACGGTCCAGCCGTCCTTGGTCACCACGGAGGTCTTGTGGACGGTGTCGGTGGTCTTGATGGCGATGGCGGCCTTCTCGCCGCCGTGCTCGGAGAGCTGGGCGGCGGCCGTCTCGACGCCCGGCAGCAGCTTGTCCATGGGCAGCAGGACGCCGATCAGGCCAGTGGAGCAGACGGCGACCTCGATGGCGCCGACGCCGAGCACGTCGGCGGCCTTCTCTGCGGTGGCGTGGGTGTCCTGGAAGCCCTTGGGGCCGGTGCAGGCGTTGGCGCCCCCGGAGTTGAGGACGACCGTGGAGAGCCTGCCGTCCTTGAGGACCTGCTCGGACCACTGCACCGGGGCGGCCTTGACGCGGTTGGAGGTGAAGACGCCCGCGGCGGCGCGGCGGGGCCCGGTGTTGACCACGAGGGCCAGGTCCGGGTTGCCGTTCTCCTTGATCCCGGCGGCGATGCCCGCGGCCTGGAATCCCTTGGCTGCCGTGACGCTCACTGCATCTCCTTGTTCGCCCCGCCGCGGTAGCGGCTGATGTCACTGCCGCCCGTGCAGCGCAGCGGTCCGGCCATCTCCCGCAGTGCCTTGACGGCCTGGGAGGTACCCCCGGTCGTCTGCGGCCCGGTGGCTGCACATGCGTCGCTCACGGTGCGACTCCGATCGTGGAAAGTCCGAGGTCCTCGGGAAGGCCGAGGGCGATGTTCATGCTCTGCACCGCGCCGCCCGCGGTGCCCTTGGTCAGGTTGTCGATGGCGCTGATCGCGATGACGCGGTGCGCGGCGGGGTCGTACGCCACCTGGATCTGCACGGCGTTGGAGCCGTACACGGAGGCGGTGGCGGGCCAGCGCCCCTCGGGGAGGAGGTGGACGAAGGGCTCGTCGGCGTAAGCCTTCTCGTACGCGGCGCGCACGGAGTCGGCGGTGACCCCGGGCCGGGCCTTGGCGCTGCACGTGGCGAGGATGCCGCGGGGCATCGGCGCGAGGGTGGGGGTGAAGGACACGGTGACGCGCTCCCCCGCCGCGGCGCTGAGGTTCTGGATCATCTCCGGGGTGTGGCGGTGGAGGCCGCCGACCCCGTAGGGGGACATGGATCCCATGACCTCGGAGCCGAGCAGGTGCGGCTTGGCCGCCTTGCCGGCGCCGGAGGTGCCGGAGGCGGCGACGATCACGGCCTCGTTCTCGGCGAGTCCGGCCACGTAGGCGGGGAAGAGGGCGAGGGAGGCGGCGGTCGGATAGCAGCCGGGCACCGCGATGCGCCTGGCCCCCGCCAGCGCGGCGCGGCCACCAGGAAGTTCGGGAAGGCCGTAGGGCCAGGTGCCGGCGTGCGGGGAGCCGTAGAAGCGCTCCCAGTCGGCGGGGTCCTTCAGCCGGAAGTCGGCGCCCATGTCGATGACGAGGACGTCGGGGCCCAGTCGCTCGGCGACGGCGGCGGACCGGCCGTGCGGCAGGGCGAGGAAGACGACGTCGTGCCCGGCGAGGACTTCGGGGGTGGTCTCCTCCAGGACGCGGTCGGCGAGGGGCAGCAGGTGCGGCTGCAAGGCGCCGAACCGCTCGCCAGCGTTGGAGTTCCCGGTCAGTGCGCCGATCTCGGCCTCGGGGTGCGCCAGCAGCAGGCGCAGCGCTTCTCCGCCCGCATACCCACTCGCTCCGGCGACCGCCACACGTACAGCCATGAACCCTCCTCCTTGATGGCATGACTATACGTATTCCTGCACGTTTATGCAACGGAATGGAGACCGGTCGTCGTACGGTGAGCGGGTGGAACAGGTCGAGCGGGCGGGGCGGGACGGGTTCCTGCCGGTGCCGGACGTGCTGGCGTACCTGGCCGGGAACTGGCGGGTCCGGCGGTCGGTGCGGGACCTGGCGGGCGGCGTGACGGGGGAGTTCACCGGTACGACGGCCTTCGGCGCCCCGGACGGCGGCGGGCTGCTGCACAGGGAGTGCGGCACGTTCGTCTGGCAGGGGGTGGCCCGGCCCGCCGGGCGGACGCTGCGCTTTCTGCCCGGTAATGTGCCGGGCACGGCCGACGTGCGCTTCGCGGACGGGCGGCCCTTCCACGACCTGGACCTGCGCTCCGGGTGGCACCTGGCCGAGCATCCGTGCGCGGCGGACCTCTACCGGGGCGAGTTCACCGTCCTGGACGCCGACCGCTGGCGCACGGTGTGGCGCGTGGGCGGCCCCGCGAAGGGCCTGCTGCTGACGACGGACTACGCGCGCGAGCACGGAGCCCCCGGTACGCCGCGCCGCGGGTTCGAGCGGCCCGCGCCTCCGGCCGGATCTCAGGGCAGCACCTCCGCGCAGGCCGTCCGCAGGCGGCGCACGCCCTCGGCGATCTCCGCCGTGCCGCCGACCGCGGCGAAGCTCAACCGCACGTGGCCGGCCGGGGGTTCGGCGCTGAAGTACGGGCGGCCGGGGTTGATCGCGACGCCCGCCCGCAGGGCGGCGGCGGTCAGGGCGGCCTCTCCCCCAGAGCCGAAAGCCTGGGAGGTGCCCCCAGTGCCGTCGGGCAGGCGCAGCCACAGGTGGTAGCCGCCGAACGGGACGTGCGGCAGGGCGAGTTCGGGAAGGTGCCCGCGCAGCGCGGTGGTCAGCGCCTCCCGGCGGCTCCTCAACTCCGCGGCGAGCGCGCGCAGATGGCGCGGCCAGGCAGGTGAGCCGACCAGTTCAAGGGCGGCCTCCTGCAACGGCCGCGGCACGAAGAACGTGTCGACGACCTGGATGGCCCGCAGCCGTTCCAGCACCGGGCCGCGCGCGACCAGCGCGCTCACCCGGAAGCTGGGCGAGGTGGCCTTGGTCAGTGAGCCGACGTGCACCACGACCCCGTCCGGGTCGCCGGCGGCGAGCGGGGGCGGCAGGGTTCCGGCGTCCTCGTGCGCGAGCCGCCGTACGAAGTCGTCCTCGACGACGAAGGCGCCGGCCTCGCGGGCCGTCCGCAGCACCCGCGCGCGCCGGTCGGCGGCGAGGACGGCGCCGGTGGGGTTCTGGAACAGGGGCTGGCAGACGAACACGCGGGCGCCGGTGGCCCGGAACGCGTCGGCGAGCAGTTCCGGTCTCACCCCGTCCGCGTCGACGGGCACGGGCACGGGCCGCAGGCCGCAGGACCGGGCGATGGCCAGCATGCCGGGATAGGTGGGCGACTCGACCAGCACCGGCGCGCCGGGCGGGGCCAGGGCGCGCAGGGCGGTGGTCAGCGCGGACTGGCCACCGGCGGCGATCAGGACCTCGGCGGCGGTGACGGTCCCGCCCGGTCCGCCGATGTCCCGCGCGAACCACTCGCGCAGCTCCGGCAGCCCCTCCAGCGGCGGCCGCCCCCAGGCCCCGGGACGGCGGCCGGCCCGGGACAGCGCGGCGGCCATGGCCCGCTCGGGCTGCAACGAGGGGTGCAGGTAGCCCCCGTTGAACTCGATCACGCCCGGCGGCGGGGCGGCCAGTGAGACCGTGACACCGGAGGCGTCCACCGTGCGGGGTACGAGGTCGGCGGCGCCGTCCGCGCTGAGCGCGACCTCCTGCCAGGAGGTGTCGCCGGCGGGAGCGGCCGTCCCGCGCGCCGGCGCGCGGAAGGCGCCGGCGCCGGGGCGGGTGACCACCAGTCCCTCGGCCGCCAACTGCGACAGGGCCCGCGAGACGGTCACCGGACTGACCCGGTACCGCTCGACGAGGACCCGGCTCGACGGGAGCTTTCCACCGGGTGAGTAGCGGTCCAGTTCCCGCCGCAGACGTTCTGCGAGTTCGGCGACGCTGCTACGCTGTTGCATGAGAGCACAGAGTAGCGCTATCGCACCGACACGGATAGCGGTGGGCACCCCGGCCCGCCCGCGCGCCGGCATCCTTCAGGCGGCCCTCGGCGTGGTCGCCTTCTCCCTGACCTTCCCGGCCACCGCCTGGGGCCTGGAGGGCTTCGGGCCCTGGTCCCTGGTGGCCGTGCGCAGTGTGCTCGCCGCCGTCCTCGCGGGCGGCTGCCTGCTGGCGCTGCGCGTACCGCCGCCCGCGCGCCGGCACTGGCCCGGCCTCGCGGTCGTGGCCGCCGGAGTGGTCCTCGGCTTCCCGCTGCTCACCACGCTCGCCCTGGAGACCTCCACCACCGCGCACGCCGCCGTCGTCGTGGGCCTGCTGCCGCTCACCACGGCGGTGCTCTCCGCGCTGCGCTTCGGCATCCGTCCCTCGCGCACGTTCTGGGCGGCGGCGCTGGCGGGCGCGGCGGCCGTGGTGGCCTTCACCGTGCAGCAGAGCGGCGGCGCGCTGACCGCCGCCGACGGCTACCTGTTCGGCGCCCTGCTGGTGTGCGCCGCCGGCTACGCCGAGGGCGGCCGGCTGGCCCGCGTCATGCCGGGCTGGCAGGTCATCGGCTGGGCGCTGGTGGCGTGCCTGCCGCTCACCGTGCCCGCGGCCGCGCTCGCGCTGGCGCACGAGCCCGTGCATCCGGGCGTCCACAGCGTGACCGGGCTGCTCTGGGTCGCGGCGGGCTCGCAGTTCCTCGGGCTGGTCGTCTGGTACCGGGGCATGGCGGCCGTCGGCATCCCCAAGGCGAGCCAGTTGCAGCTGGCCCAACCCCTGCTCACACTGGTGTGGTCGGTGCTGCTGCTCGGCGAGCACCTCACTACGGCCGCCCCCGTGACGGCCGTCGCCGTGCTCGTCTGCATCGCCGTCACCCAGCGGACGCGCGGCTGACCGGCGCTCACACCGGTGCCGACCGCACACCGGCCCGGCCGCTCACCGGTTCAGGCCGCGCTCCGCACCGTAGACTCGGAAGTCGAGGACCGCTGCTCCCGCACATGGTCAGGAGGCCCCGCAGATGCGCGCAACCGTGGGCGACCAGCTCGTCCAGCACGGCAGGGTGGTCGGTCAGCACGACCAGATCAGCGAAATCGTCGAGGTCATGGGCACGGAGGGCAACCCGCCCTACCGCGTCCGCTTCCCGGACGGGCACGAGGCCGTGATGTCACCGGGCCCCGACTGCCAGGTCCGCCACAAGAAGGAGCACGAACACCACTGAGTCAGCGCGGAGGTCTCGCCGGCCGCCGGTAGTGGTCGGCGACGACCCGCGCCATCGCCCCTGACGGGTCGGCCGCGACCTCCTTGGCGGCGAAGTGGACGTGTCCGCGCACCTCCGGGTGCGCGGCCGCGAGGGTGAGGTGGCGGGACAGCTCGTCCGGGTCCTGCCAGGCGGGCCCCTGCGTGGGGTCGCCGGCCTTGAAGAGCGCCTCCCCCACGTACAGCTGTGTCCGGCTGCCCCGTGCCGCCTCGGCCCACCAGGGCAGCAGGGCGGCGTAGTCGGCGGTGGCGAAGCCGATGGACCAGTACAGCTGCGGGACGACGTAGTCGATCCAGCCCTCCATGACCCACTTGCGCGTGTCCGCGTACAGGTCGTCGTACGTCTGCACGCCGGCCCGGGTGTCCGAGCCGCGCGGGTCGGCCGAGGCGTTGCGCCACACCCCGAAGGGGCTGATCCCGAACCGGGTGCCGGGGCGGGTGGCGGCGATGCCCGCGGCCGCCTCGCGGACCAGCCGGTCGACGTTGTCGCGCCGCCAGTCGGCCCGGCTCGCGAAGGCGCCGCCGTACCGGTCGTAGGCGGCGTCGTCGTCGAAGGACTGGCCCGCGACCGGATAGGGGTAGAAGTAGTCGTCGAAGTGGACGCCGTCCACCGGGTACCGGGACACCGCGTCGAGCATCGCCCGCAGCACGAAGGCCCGGACCTCGGGCAGACCGGGGTTGTAGTAGAGACCCCCGCCGTGGCGGACCACCCAGTCGGGGTGCCTGCGGGCCGGATGCGAGGCGGCCAGCAGGGCCGGGTCGTCGCGCAGGGCGACCCGGTAGGGGTTGAACCAGGCGTGCAGCCGCAGTCCGCGGGCGTGCGCCTCCGCCAGGGCCGTGCCCAGCGGGTCCCAGCCGGGGTCCCGGCCCTGTGTGCCGGTGAGGCACTGCGACCACGGCTCGTGGGGCGAGGGCCACAGCGCGTCGGCCGCCGGGCGCACCTGGAGGATCACCGTGTTGAGCCGGCGGCGCACCGCCACGTCGAGCAGGGCCGTCAGCTCGCCGCGCTGCCGGGCCACGCTCAGCCCGGTGCGGGAGGGCCAGTCGCGGTTCCGCACGGTCGCCAGCCACATGCCGCGCATCTCGGTGACCGTGGCACGGCCCCGCCTGTCCGTGCCGGTGCCGCCCGCCGCGGTGGCCGCGTCGCCGGTCACCGCCAGGGTCGACAGCGCCGCCACGGTGAACGACCGTCGTGTCACTCGGGCCATCCGGGGTCTCCCAGTACGCCGTGGATCCGTATGGTCACGGATCGTTCTCGGGGCCAGCATGCACGACCCGGGCGACCGATCAGGGCCACCACGGGGGTAACGTGCACGATCGGAGCAGGCACCGCACAACAGGCCGCCTGCCACAGCCGTAGGAACTGCGAAAGGGACGATGTGACCGGCATTTCGGGAGACATTGCACGCGTCGGAGTGGTGGGCTGCGGCCAGATGGGTGCGGGCATCGCCGAGGTGTGCGCCCGGGCCGGCCTGGAGGTGAAGGTCGCCGAGACCACCGGCGAGGCCCTGGAGATAGGCCGTACCCGGCTGTTCAACTCCCTGGCCAAGGCGGCCGAGCGCGGCAAGATCAGCGAGGCGGAGCGGGACGCGACGCAGGCCCGGCTGAGCTTCACCACCGACCTGGGGGAGTTCGCCGACCGCGACCTGGTGATCGAGGCCGTGGTGGAGAACGAGCAGGTCAAGACCGAGATCTTCCAGGTTCTGGACCAGGTGGTGACCCGGCCGGACGCCATCCTGGCCTCCAACACCTCCTCCATCCCGCTGGTGAGGCTGGCGGTCGCCACCGCGCGGCCCGACCAGGTGATCGGCATCCACTTCTTCAACCCCGCCCCGGTGCAGCAGCTGGTCGAGCTGATCCCGGCACTCACCACCTCCGAGGGCACGCTGAGCCGGGCGCAGCTGTTCACCGAGAAGGCGCTCGGCAAGCACGCGATCCGCGCCCAGGACCGCTCGGGGTTCGTGGTGAACGCGCTGCTGATCCCCTACCTGCTCTCGGCGATCCGGATGTTCGAGTCGGGCATCGCCAGCCGCGAGGACATCGACAACGGCATGGAGCTGGGCTGCGCCCACCCGATGGGCCCGCTGAAGCTGTCCGACCTGATCGGTCTGGACACGGTGGCCTCCGTCGCCCATTCGATGTACGAGGAGTACAAGGAGCCGCTGTACGCCGCTCCCCCGCTGCTCCAGCGCATGGTGGACGCCGGCCGGCTCGGCCGGAAGTCCGGCTCCGGCTTCTACACCTACGGCTGACCACGAAGAGCGACGGTCAGCGGGCCCGGCACCGGGGTGGTGCCGGGCCCGTGTCATTCACACGCCGTGTGCGCTCCGGGCCCGCATATGCCGCTCACACACGCTCCCCAGGGGGCCACCAGGGGAGTTGACTCCTGATGCGCATGCAAGGGATGTGAGACGACTACGGAAAGGAGCGGCCTGTGACCGCCGATCCCGAGCATCCCGTCGTTCCCGGAGAACTCGCAGAGTTACGGCGCCGGCTGGACGTGGCCTGTGCCCGCGTCGAGGGCGGGCTGGCGCTGCTCAGCCACCGCACCGAGGAGGCCGCCAAGGAGCTGGACGAGGTGAGCACCCGGCTCGTCGCACTGGAACACTCGCGCTGGCCGCTGCCCGCGGTCGCCACCCTCACGGCCCTGGGCTCCCTCGTCGTGGCGGTCTGGCAGTCCTTCGGCCGTTAGGCATCACGGCAGGGTGTCCTGCCCGAGCCTGAGGTGGTGCAGGAGCAGTAACGCGGCCGCCATGTTGGCGGCCGGGACCTCGCCGCGGGCGACCATGTCGGGAACGAGTTTGAGGGGGACCCATTCCCGGCGGTCGGACTCGAAGTCGTCCGCCGGGTGTCCGACGTACTCGCCCTCGTCCGACCAGTAGATGTGGTGCCGGGCGTCGGTGAGTCCGTTGGACGGCTCCACGCTCATGAGGTGGCGCAGGGGTCCCGGCCGCCAGCCGGTCTCCTCCTCGAGTTCCCTGGCGGCGGCCGCCGTGATGTCCTCGCCGTCCTCCACGACGCCCGCCGCGAGCTCCCAGCCCCAGCTGTCGGTGATGAAGCGGTGGCGCCACAGGAGGAGGACCTCGCCCGCCTCGTTCACCACCGTGGCCACGGCAACGGGCCGCAGCCGTATCAGGAAATGGTCGAGGTGCCGGCCGTTCGGCAGCTCGACATCCGCGAGGTTGACGGTGAACCAGCGGTTTGCGTACACAGTTCGTTCGTTCTGTTTCGTCCACTGCACGGTTCTGCCACCTTCCGTCGGGTCAGTGGCAATATCGCAGCCGGAACGGTCCGGCAGCAGGCGTACGGCGCGCCGCCGGGAGCACCGCGCCGCCGTCACAGGGGTACGCGCAGGGCCCCGTCGATCAGTTCGGCCGCCTCCGCCGTGCCGGCGCAGTCGCTGCGCACCAGGTGCTCGCGCACCGCACGCAGTCGGTCCCGCAGCCGCTGCGACTCCATCCCGCGGGCCTGTTCGGCCATCCGCACCGCCGTGGCCACCGCCTTGTCGGCGTTGCCCCGGCGCAGTTCGATCGTGCTGAGCATGGCCAGCCGGTGCACCCTGCCCCGGTCGTGCGCGGGGTTGTCGACGGCGGCCGCGGCGTGCTCCTCGGCGGCGGCCAGCTCGCCGAGGCTGAGCAGGGCCTCCGCCACCTGCACGTTGACCAGGCCCGGTTGGACGTAGCCCGTCTCGTCGGGTTCGTACCCGCGCCGGATGCGTTCGGCGGCGGACTCGGCGCGCCGGATGCAGGCCAGGGCGCTCGTGCCGTCGCCGAGGTGGGCGTAGGCCTTGGCCTGCATCGCGTACAGGTCGGAGGCGAGGGCGGGGGTGATGTGCTGGCCGGCGGCGCGCAGCGCCGCCTCGGCGAAGGCGACGGCCTGGCGGTACTCCCGCATGAAGAGCGACTGGTTGACCAGCAGCGCGATCACATACGCGCCAAGTCCCCGGTCCCCGCTGGCCTTGGCGAGCCTCAGCGCCTGGTGGAAGTAGCGCTGAGCCAGGCCGTGCGCGTCGGAGTCGTAGGCGCAGATGCCCACGATCGCCAGCAACCCGCCGGTGGCGCGGTGCAGTTGGCGGCCGGTGGCGTCGGTGTAGCTGCCGCGCAGCAGTGGGGCGGCCTCGGCGTTGAGGAAGCCCACGACACGGCCGCGGGTCGCGATGCCTCCGGCCTTGCGGTACATCTGCTCGTAGTGCGTGCGGGCGGCGCGCAGCATCTCGATGTCGGACGGGGTGACCCGGTGCCGGCCACCGCGGGAGACGTCCACGTCCTCGGGCGGGTTCTCCCACTCCCACACCGGCATGACGGCGGGCGTGCCGGTCACGGCGGGGGCTCCGAGGAGGTGCGGGCGCTGCTGCTCGTCGGAGCGCCACAGGGCGGTGGCGCGCTCCACGAAGCCGGACAGCGAGGTGCCGTGCGGCGCGGAGGGCTCGCCGGGGACGCCGAGGCCGATGTCGTCGAGCGTGACGGGCCGGTGCAGCCGGTTGGCCAGCACCTCGCAGATCAGGTCGGGCACCTGGCCGCGTGGCCGCTGGCCCTTCAACCACCGGGCCACGGCGGTGTGTTCGTACCGGAGCGCGAGTCCGCGGGCCCGCCCCTCCTGGTTGACGTGCGCTGCCAGGCCCGCGTGCGAGATCCCGGCCTCGTCCAGGATCGCGTCGAGCAGTGTGTTGGGCTGCATGGGTGCCCCCCGGTGGCTCGGTGGCGACAGCGTAGTGCGTTCGCCTTCACACGGGGTGTGAACGGAGCACGCGGATCCGGGCTGTACGCGCGCTGTCGCGGAGAGTCCCCAGCCGGTTGACTGAACCGCCTCCTCCAAGAGGCCGTCCGGGCCGCCGGCTCCCCCTCGTAAAGCATGGCGGCCCGGCACGGCGACGCTCCGCTGAGTGCAGGCACGGCCAATGGCTCGGGGCTGCGCGTGGTTTGCCGACCGCGGGCCGGTGGGGCTGATCGCCCCACGCGGCGGACCCGCGTATCGGCAGACGCCCGTTGGGGGCGCGACCCGGCTCCGGTCGGCGAGGCCGGCCTCGTCGACGCAGGCCGGCTCGAGAAAAGGGGCGCGGGGAACTGCGCGACCGGCCACCGACTGCCCGCGGTCGGCAACGGACTCGCAGCCCCCGACGCTCCCCCGGAACCGGCTCCGCAGGAACCAGCTCCGCAGGAACTAGCTACGCAGCTCCGCCCCCGTGCGCTCAGCGGCCAGCGCCACCGCCGCGTCGCGGGCCGCGGACGCCTCGTCCACGGTCAGGGTGCGGTCCGGCGCGCGGAAGCGCAGCGCGTAGGCGAGCGACTTGCGGCCCTCACCGAGCTGTTCGGCGTTCTCGTAGAGGTCGAACAGCCGGATGGACTCCAGGAGTTCACCGGCGCCCTCGCGCAGTGCGGCCTCGACGTCGGCGGCCGGGACCGGCTTGTCGACGACGAGGGCGACGTCCTGCGTGGCGACCGGGAAGGTGGAGATGCCCGGCGCCCGCGGGGTGTCGTCGCCGACCTGCTCCAGCACGTCCAGGTTCAGCTCCATCGCGCAGGTGCGCTCGGGCAGGCCCAGCGCCTTGAGCACGCGCGGGTGCAGTTCGCCCGCGTGGCCCACGACCCGCTCGGCACCGTCCACGGCGACCGCGAGTTCGGCGCAGCGGCCCGGGTGCCACGGCCCGTACTGGCCCTTGCGGACGATCAGTTCGGCCCCGGTCTCGCCGGCCACGGTCCGCGCGGCCTGGACCGCGTCGGTCCAGTCGGCCGGGCGGCCCTTGCCCCACCAGCCGGCCTGCTCACGGGCGCCCGCGAGGACCACGGCCACATGGCGCGGCTGCTCGGGCAGCGCGGCGTCCAGCTCGGCGAGCTCCTCGTCGGTGGGTCGCCGGTCGACGGGGGGCCGGGCGGCGACCTGCTGCTCCTCGCGCAATGGGGTCTCCCCTGCTCGAGCGGAGCCGAGAGCTCGGGGAAGGAAGACCAGGCCGGTCTCGAACAGGGCGAGATCGTGGCTGCCGCGGCCGTCGTTGCGGCGCAGCGCGCCGAGCAGGCCCGGCAGCAGCGTGGTACGCAGCGCGGGCTCCTCGTCGCTGAGCGGGTTGACCAGCCGGACCACGCGGCGCGCGGGGTCGCCGGGCTCCAGGCCGAGCTGGTCGAAGACCTGCTCGCCGACGAACGGGTAGGTCGGCGCCTCGACGTACCCCGCGCCGGCCAGCGCGCGGCCGACCCGGCGGTGCAGCCGCTGGCGGTGGGTGAGGCCGCGGCCCGAGGGGAGCCTGGGCAACGTGGAGGGCAGGTTCTCGTAGCCCTCCAGGCGGATGACCTCTTCGGCCAGGTCGTTGGGGTCCGTCAGGTCGGGCCGCCAGGACGGGACGGTGACGACCAGCTCGTCCTGCCCCTCCACCTGGCAGCCGATCTGCTGGAGCCGGCGGACGACGGTCTCACGGCCGTAGACGACGCCCGCGACCTTGTCCGGGTGGTCGGCAGGAACGGTGATCGTGCGCGGAGCCGCGGGCGCGGCGACCTCGGTGACACCGGCGTCGGCCGTGCCGCCCGCGAGCAGGACCAGCAGGTCCACCGTGCGCTGGGCCGCGGCGGAGGCGGCCTGCGGGTCGACGCCCCGCTCGAAGCGGCGGGAGGCCTCCGAGGACAGCTTGTGACGGCGGGCGGTGCGCGCGATGGAGACCTGGTCGAAGTGCGCGGCCTCGATGACGACCTCGGTGGTGGCGTTCTCCGTGTCGTCGTGGTCGGCGATCTCGGTGTTGGCGCCGCCCATGACGCCCGCGAGGCCGATGGGGCCGCGCTCGTCGGTGATGACCAGGTCCTCGGCGTGCAGCGTGCGCTTGACGCCGTCGAGGGTGGTGAACTCCTCGCCCTCCTCGGCCCGGCGCACGCCGATCGTGCCCTGGACCAGCTTGCGGTCGTAGGCGTGCAGCGGCTGGCCGAGCTCCAGCATCACGTAGTTGGTGATGTCGACGGCGAGCGAGATCGGGCGCATCCCGGCCTTCTGGAGGCGGCGCTGAAGCCAGATCGGGGAGCGCGCCTCGGGGTCGAGGCCCAAGACGGTGCGCGCGGTGAAGCGGTCGCAGCCGTGCGGCTCGTCGATCCGCACCGGGTAGCCGAACGCGTTCGGCGCCGGTACGTCGAGCAGGGCGGGGTCGCGCAGCGGCAGGCCGTAGGCGATGGCGGTCTCGCGGGCGACGCCGCGCAGGGACAGGCAGTCGCCGCGGTTGGCGGTGACGGCGATGTCGAGGACCTCGTCGACCAGCTCCAGCAGCTCGATGGCGTCCCTGCCGACCTCGGTCTCCGGCGGCAGCACGATGATGCCCTGGCTGCCGTCGTCGCCGATGCCCAGCTCGTCGCTGGAGCAGATCATGCCGTGGGAGGTCTTGCCGTAGGTCTTGCGGGCGCTGATCGCGAAGCCGCCGGACAGCACGGCGCCCGGGAGGACCACGACGACCTTGTCGCCGGCGGCGAAGTTGCGGGCACCGCAGACGATCTCCTGCGGCTCGCCGGTGCCGTTGGCCTGGCCGACGTCGACGGTGCAGAAGCGGATCGGCTTCTTGAAGCCCTCCAGCTCCTCGATGGTCAGCACCTGACCGACGACGAGCGGCCCCTTGAGGTCGGCGCCGAGCTGTTCGACGGTCTCGACCTCGAGGCCGGCCGAAATGAGCTTGGCCTGGACGTCGCGCCCGGTCACCGTCGCCGGCAGGTCGACGTACTCCCGCAGCCAAGAAAGCGGGATCCGCATCAGATCTCCATCCCGAACGGCCGGGTGAACCGGACGTCACCCTCGACCATGTCTCGCATGTCTTCGACGTTGTGGCGGAACATCAGCATCCGCTCGATGCCGAACCCGAAGGCGAAGCCGCTGTACTTCTCCGGGTCGACGCCGCAGGCGGTGAGCACCCGCGGGTTGACCATGCCGCAGCCGCCGAGTTCGATCCAGCCCTCGGAGGAGCAGGTGCGGCAGGGCCGGTCGGGGTTGCCGACGGACTCGCCGCGGCAGACGTAGCACACCATGTCCATCTCGGCGGACGGCTCGGTGAAGGGGAAGAAGTTCGGCCGCAGCCGGGTCTTCATGCCCTCGCCGAACAGGGACTGCACCATGTGGTCCAGGGTGCCCTTGAGGTCGGCCATGGTCAGGCCCTCGTCCACGGCGAGCAGCTCGACCTGGTGGAAGACGGGCGTGTGGGTGGCGTCCAGCTCGTCGGTGCGGTAGACGCGGCCGGGGCAGATCACGTAGACCGGCAGCTCGCGCTCGAGCAGGGAGCGGATCTGCACCGGCGAGGTGTGGGTGCGCAGGACGACGCCGGACTCGCTGCCGCCTTCGGGGCCCTGCACGAAGAAGGTGTCGGCCTCGCCTCGGGCCGGGTGGTCCGGGCCGATGTTCAGGGCGTCGAAGTTGAACCACTCGGCCTCGGCCTGCGGACCCTCGGCGACCTCGTAGCCCATGGCCACGAAGACGTCCTCGATGCGTTCCGAGAGCGTGGTCAGCGGGTGGCGGGCGCCGGCCGGCACGCGGTCGTACGGCAGCGTGACATCGACGTCCTCCTCGACCAGCACACGGGCGTCCCGCTCCGCCTCGAGCTCGGCCTGGCGGGCGGCGAGGGCCTTGTTCACCGCGCCGCGGGCCATGCCGACCCGCTTGCCGGCGTCGGCCTTGGCGTGCGGGGGCAGGGCGCCGATCTCGCGGTTGGCGAGGGCCAGCGGTGAGGCGGGGCCGGTGTGGGCGACCTTGGCCTCGTGGAGCGCGTCGAGGGAGTCCGCGGCGGCGAAGGCGGCGAGCGCCTCGTCCCGCATGCGCTCGATCTCTTCCGGTTTCAACGCCTCGACCTCGACAGGGTCGTACGACTTATTGGGTGCCGACATCTCTTCCCGTGCTTCCGATTGGCTGGCTGGAGGTCCCCGTCACCGACTCGCGGACAGATCGTCACGGTTTTCGGGACACAAAGGTGCCAAAGGCCGAGTCTAACGGGGCCGGGGAAAGCGAATGCGCCCGTGGGTCCTCGGCGGGTGCTCAGAGCAGGTGTGCCGGGGTGCCCACGGGCAGGGAGAATCGGATCTCCGCGCCGCCCCCTCGGGCGCGGCCGACCGTGATGGTGCCGCCGTGGGCCTCGACGATGCCCTTGACGATGTAGAGCCCGAGCCCGGTGCCGCCGCGCTTGCTGCCCCGCCAGAAGCGAGTGAAGACACGGTTCATGGACTCCTCCGGAATGCCGGGCCCCTCGTCGCTCACCGTGACCGACGTGGCGGTGTTCCCCGCGTCGTCCCCTTCCCGTGGGGACGGCGCCGGTGTGACATCGATGGTGACGGATCCCTCACCGTGGCGCACGGCATTTTCCACGAGGTTGCTCAGCACCTGGTCGATCTTGTCGGGGTCGGCCCACAGCTCGGGCAGCGGCTGCTCGACGCGCACCAGGAACCGGTCGGCGGGCTGGCCCGCGGCGACGTACGCCTGGACGTGCCGTCCGACCGCGGCGCCCATGTCGATGGGCTGGCGGCGCACCTCCAGCCGGCCGGAGTCGATGCGGGATATGTCGAGCAGTTCGGCGATGAGCCGGGTGACGCGGTCGGCGTCGGCGTCGACGGTCTCCAGCATCAGCCGCTTCTGGTCGTCGGTGAACCGCTCCCACTTTGCGAGCAGGGTCGCCGTGAAGCCCTTGACGGAGGTCAGGGGCGAGCGCAGCTCGTGTGCGACGGTGGCGATCAGCTCGGCGTGGCTGCGCTCGGTGCGGCGGCGGGCCTCGGTGTCGCGGAGGGACACGACGACGCGGCGGACCGGGCCGGTGGGGTGGGCGCGGACGTACTTCGCGGAGACGAGGACCTCCCGGCCGCCGTGCAGCAGGAGGTTGCGTTCGGGCTGGCCCACCCGGATGGCCAGGCCGCCGTAGGGGTCGGTCAGCTGCCACCAGCGGCGCCCCTCCAGGTCCTCCAGCGGCAGGGCCTTCTCCAGGGGCTGTCCCAGGGCCTGATCGGCGGGTACGGCGCTGATCCGGGCGGCGGCGGCGTTGAAGCAGATGATCCGCCCGTGCTCGTCGGCGATCACCAGGCCGTCGGGCAGGTCGTCGGGGTCGATGCCGAGTTCGGCGGGATCGTCCGGCCGGGGCGCCCCGTACCCCTCGGCGTGTCCGCCCCTGCCCGCGGGTGGTCGTCGCGCGTCCCGCGCTCCGGGTGCGCGACCGGTGCCGACACTCATCCCCTCACCCCACCTCTCAGCCGGTGCAGCAGGCCCCCGGGCTGGTCACCCTACTGGTTGCGGGCGGCGGAGCGGCATCCTCCGGAGCCGCGCTGCGCACGGGCCGACGCGTACAGACATACGGCGGCGGCGGTCGCGAGGTTCAGGCTCTCGGCCTTTCCGTGGATGGGGACGCGTACGACGGCGTCGGCGAGGTCGCGGGTCTCCTCCGGCAGGCCCCACGCCTCGTTGCCGAACACCCAGGCGGTGGGGCCGCCCATGGTGCCGTGGTCGAGTTCGTCGTCCAGATCGTGCTCGCCCGCGCCGTCGGCGGCGAGGATGCGCACCCCGGCGTCCCTGAGCGCGGCGACCGCCCGCCCGACGGGTACGCCGACGGCCACGGGCAGGTGGAACAGGGAGCCGACGGAGGCCCGGACGGCCTTGGGGTTGTAGAGGTCGACGGAGGCGTCCGTGAGGACGACCGCTTCGGCTCCGGCGGCGTCGGCGCAGCGCAGGACGGTGCCGGCGTTGCCGGGGTCGCGGACGTGGGCGAGGACGGCGACGAGCTTCGGCCGGGCCGCGACGATGTCGTCGAAGGGGGTGTCGAGGAACCGGCAGACGCCGACGAGCCCCTGCGGGGTGACGGTGGTGGAGATGTCGGCGATGACGTCGTCGGCGGCGAGGTGGATCCTGGCCCCCGCGGCGCGGGCCTCCCCCACGATGTCGGCGTACCGTTCGGCGGCCTCGACCGTGGCGAACAGTTCGACGAGGGTGGGCGTGTCGCCGGCCCGGTGCGTCGCCGCCTCCCGCACGGCCTGCGGCCCCTCCGCGAGGAACAGCCGCTCCTTGCCCCGGAAGTTCCGCTTGGCCAGCCGCCGCGCTGCCGAGACGCGGGGCGAGCGGGGGGAGATCAGGTCAGGGGTGGCGGGGGGCATGGAGAGCTTCACCTTCGGTAGGAACGTTCCGCCGCGACGGCGATCAGCCGGCGGTCCCGGGCGGTGCCGGACGCGCCTCGGGCACCGCGCGGCGCACATACGACGGACCCGCAGGCAGAGCCCACGGGTCCGTATGGATCGCGCCGGCCCGGCCGGCGCAGCGTCACGCTGCCTTGGGCGCGTTGACGTCGCTCGGCAGGGCCTTCTGCGCGACCTCGACGAGTGCGGCGAACGCGCTGGCGTCGTTGACGGCCAGCTCGGCCAGGATCTTGCGGTCGACCTCGACGTTCGCGGCCTTCAGACCCTGGATGAAGCGGTTGTACGTGATGCCGTTGGCGCGGGCAGCGGCGTTGATGCGCTGGATCCACAACTGGCGGAAGTCACCCTTGCGCTTCTTGCGGTCGTTGTAGTTGTAGACCAGCGAGTGGGTGACCTGCTCCTTGGCCTTGCGGTACAGGCGCGAGCGCTGACCGCGGTAGCCGGAGGCCTGCTCGAGGATCGCCCGGCGCTTCTTGTGGGCGTTGACTGCCCGCTTGACGCGTGCCACTTGATTAACTCCTTGTAGCGGGGCCGTGGTTGTCCTCACACGGCCCGGAAACGATTGGGTCCCGGTCCTGGCGTACGGCGCGCGGAGATCGGACGATCACGCGCCGCCGCGTCACTTGCCGAGAAGCTTCTTGATCTTCTTGGCGTCGCCCGGGGCCATCTCGGCGTTGCCGGTGAGGCGACGCGTCAGACGGGACGACTTGTGCTCGAGCAGGTGGCGCTTGCCGGCGCGCTCACGGAGCACCTTGCCGGAGCCGGTGACCTTGAAGCGCTTGCTGGCACCGCTGTGCGACTTGTTCTTCGGCATAGCGCCGTTCTCTCCTCGTAGGTGGCGCTCCGATGCCCGGTCGCGAGAACCGGGCACGGTGGAGCGTCGCTCTTGTATCGGTTACATCCTGGGACGGGGGTCCCGGGATCACGCCTCGGCAGGCTCCTCGGACGGCGCCTCTTGCTGGGAGGCCGCCGCGCCACGACCCTGACGCTCGGCCTTGCGGGCCTCCTGCGCCTGGCGGGCCTCGGCCATCGCCTCGGTCTTCTTCTTGTGCGGACCGAGAACCATGATCATGTTGCGGCCGTCCTGCTTCGGGTTCGACTCCACGAAGCCGAGGTCCTGGACGTCCTCCGCGAGCCGCTGCAGCAGCCGGTAGCCCAGCTCGGGCCGGGACTGCTCGCGACCACGGAACATGATCGTGATCTTGACCTTGTCGCCCTGCTTGAGGAACCGGACGACGTGACCCTTCTTGGTGTCGTAGTCGTGCGGGTCGATCTTCGGCCGGAGCTTCATCTCCTTGATGACCGTGTGCGCCTGGTTCTTGCGCGCCTCACGGGCCTTCATGGCCGACTCGTACTTGAACTTCCCGTAGTCCATGAGCTTGCAGACGGGCGGACGGGCGTTCGCCGCGACCTCGACCAGGTCCAGGTCGTACTCCTGCGCAAGCTCCAGTGCCTTCGCGAGCGGCACGATGCCGACCTGCTCGCCACTGGGACCGACAAGTCGCACCTCGGGAACGCGAATCCGGTCGTTGATGCGGGGCTCGGCGCTGATGGATCCTCCTCGGTTAGCACCACGCGACGGTCTGGCGGACAGCCGCGTACTCTGTGTTCGACAGACCTAACCGCGCCGAAGCACGAAAAATGCCCCGGACGATCACAGGCGGGGCTCCTCGAACTACCGGAGCGACCGCCGCGGTGACCGCGGGGCGCACTTTCGGACGGATCGCCGCCGCTGGGGCGGATCCGTCTGACCGGTGACCCGCCGCCCCGGAGGGCGGTCAGGTGGGAGTTCGAAGCCTCCACTTGTGGGCCGGGCCCGTATGCCCTGGGCATACGCGTCCAGCCGGTCGTCACACAAGGTTAGCAGCATCGATGGGGAACGGCTAATTCAAGCTGTCCAGGGCTCACTGCGGGAGCGCCCCGTCCTGCACCTATCGTGTGGGGCATGAGTGAGACCTCCCCCTCCGGCCCCGCCGAGCAGCCCGACTTCGACGCCATGACCCGCGACATCGCGGAGGTCCCGGCGGTCGAGGTGATCGTCACGGTCGCCGTCAACCTGATGAGCGCCGCCGCCGTGAAGCTCGGTCTGACCGAGGAGGGCGACAAGTACAAGGACCTGGACGAGGCACGCAAGCTGGTGAGCGCGCTCGCCGGACTGCTGGACGCGAGCGCCACCGAGATCAGCTCCTTCCACGCGGCGCCGCTGCGCGACGGCCTGAAGTCGCTGCAGTTGGCCTTCCGCGAGGCCTCGGTCGTCCCGGACGAGCCGGGCCAGGGGCCGGGCGAGAAGTACACCGGGCCGATCTACGGCTGAGCCGCTCCCCGCCGATCCCGTCTCCTGACTCAGCCGATCACCGCTGCGTCACGCAGCCGATCCCCGCTCCTTCACGTACAAGGGCTCGCCCGGCGGCGTCGCCCCGGCCGGCAGCAGTGCCAGGTCGAGGCCGCGCACCAGGCGGGCCCTCAGTGTCTCGCTGGCGGCGAGCCGCTCGGCGACGGCACGGGCGGCCTCGGCCGGGGCGGTGGAGACGGACGGGTCGAGCACCAGCGCCAGGGTCCCGTCGGCCTGACCCCGCCCGAGGTGGGCGCGCAGCACGGCGGGCTCCGCGGCGACGGCCTCCCGCACGGCGGTGACGACGGCCGGGTCGGCCAGCGGGTCGGTCGTCGTACGGCCCTCGGCGAGGGCGAGCAGGGCGGGCCCGGTCAGCTCGAACGGCACCGGTCCGGCCACGTCCAGCACCACCGTGTCCGCCTTCTCGTGCGCGGCGGCCTCCAGGACCTGGTGCAGCCGTACGGCCACGGGCCGGGCGTCCGGGTCCCAGCGGGCCAGGGAGTCCGTGGAGGTGAAGGCGGGCAGGGCGGTGCGGTGACCGGCCTTCAGGGTGGGGACGGCCATCTCGCTGGTCTTCTCCCGGCGCAGCCCGTTCTCGTCCTCCTCCACCTCGCCGAGGACGGCCACCACGGGCACGAGCAGCCGTGCGCTCCCGAGCGCCTCCAGGACGGGCCCCACGACGGTGCGGTCCCCGGCCCAGGCGGTGAGCGCCGCGCTCAGCCCGGGGTCGACGGAGCCGTCGTCGTCGGAGAAGCCGGAGTCGGGAATGTTCTTCTTCGCCACGGTGCCGACCCTATCCGGGGCGGTGCCCGCTTCCTCAGGGTCCCCCGGCCCACGTCCGGTACGGCTCCCCCGGGACGTTCGGGCCCCGTATCGTCGGCGGCGGACGTGGTGCGGGCTGGGAGGCGGCGGGTGGACGGGGTCGCGAGCGGGGAGGCGGTGGAGACGGCGGGCGGAGGGCCGATGGCGGCGACCGGGGGTACGACCGTGGCGGTGGCGGTCCGCCACCTCGGCTCCGGGGCGAGCGCCGGGTACGGCGACGCGGTGTTCGACACGGCGAGCATCGTCAAGGTCGACATCCTGGCGGCCCTGCTGCTGCGGGCGCAGGACGCGGGGCGGCGGCTGACCGCACTGGAGAGGACGTGTGCCGCCGCGATGATCGAGAGCAGCGACAACGACGCGGCGTCGGCACTGTGGCGCGTCATCGGCGGCGCCGACGGCCTGGACGCGGCGAACGAGCGGTTCGGACTCACGGAGACGACCGGCGGCGACGGTCCGCTGTGGGGGCTGACCCGGACCACGGCAGCCGATCAGCTCGTCCTGCTCCGGCAGGTGTTCGGCGCCCCCTCGGAGCGCTCGGAGCTGAGCGAGGCCTCGCGGACGTACCTTCAGAGGCTGATGGGGCGGATCGCCCCGGGCCAGGACTGGGGGGTGTCGGCCGCCGCCGACGGCCCCGGGTGGGCCCTGAAGAACGGCTGGCTGCCGCGCGGCACGACCGGTCTGTGGGTCGTCAACAGCATCGGGCGGGTGACGGCCGGCGGCGACGACTACCTGGTGGCCGCCCTGTCCAGCGGCAACCCGACGAAGGAGCGGGGCATCGCGCTGGTGGAGGAGGCCGCCCGGGCGGCGGTGTCGGCGTGCGGCCGGAAGGCGTGATCGGGGGCTACGACCGGACGATCCGGGCTACGGCCGGAAGCCCCGGGCTACGCCGGGAAGACCCTGGTCCACGGCCGGAAGACCCTGGTCTACAGCGGGAAGTCGCCCCCGCCCTCGCGGCGGCCGCGCCACAGGACGACCGCCACGACCAGCATCACTCCCCCGGCACCGCCCGCGAGGGGACCCGCCCAGCCGGCGGCGGTGTCGGCCGCCTCGGCGGAGTCGGGGCCGGGGCCGAAGTACCGCTCGCCGTAGGACGCCGCGGTCAGACCGTCGGGCCTGAGGCGGCCCGCGGCCTTGATGGCGGCGGCGGGATCGACCATGCCGAAGCCGCGGGAGTCGTCGCGGCCGCCGACGGGGGCGTTGCGGGCCGTGTCCTCCAGGAGCTTCTTGATCTGGGCGGGGGTCAGGCCGGGGTGGGCGGCCTTGACGAGGGCGACGGCGCCGGAGACGAACGCGGAGGCAGCGCTCGTGCCCCAGCCCTCGTAGTACCGCTGGTCGGGGTCGGCGATGACGACGTCGACGCCGGGCGCGCTGACGGTCGCGTACCAGCGGCGGGTGGAGAAGGAGGCACGGGTGCCGTAGCGGTCCACGGCGGTCGCGGCGATCACGCCCGGATAGGCCGCCGGGTAGGAGATGTGGTCGCCCTTCTCGCCGCCGTTGCCGGCCGAGGCGACGACGACGGCGCCCTTGCTCAGCGCGTACTGGACGGCCTCGTCCTCGGCGGGCTCGGGGTGCGCGGAGTCCGAGTCGTCGCCGAGGGAGAGGTTGATGACGTCGGCGCCGTGGTCGGTGGCCCAGCGGATGCCGTCGGCGAGGGCGTCGCCGCGGGCGGTACGGGCCTTGCCGCGGGCGGAGTCGTCCTCCTCCAGGATCACCCGCACGGGCAGGATCCTGGCCTCGGGCGCGATGCCCATGACGCCGTCGGCGTTGCCGGGGCCGTGGCCGTGACCGGCGATGATGCCGGCCATGGCGGTGCCGTGGCGGGCCCAGGGGCGGTCGCCGCGCCGCGCGCCGAAGCCGATCATGTCCTTGCCGGGCAGGACGCTGCCGCGCAGATCGGGGTGGTCGTCGTCGACGCCGGTGTCGAGGACGGCGACGGTGATGCCCTTGCCCTGGGTGGTGCGCCAGGCCTCCTGGGTGTGCATGGCGTCGAGCGCCCACTGCTGGGCGCGGATGCCGTCGGCGTGCGCGGCGGCGGACGGCACGAGGGCGATGCAGGCGGCGAGGAGCAGGCTCGGGACGCCGACGGCGAGCATCCTGCGCGGCGTACGGTTCCCGGGCGTCACGGCGGCTGTCACGACGGCTTCTCCGTGGCGGACTTGACGGTTTGGCGCAGGCCCCGTTCGATGCGGTCGGCGAGGCCCTGCGCCTCGTTTCCGAGGCCTGTCTGGGCGGCGGGGGTGGTGGCCCCGGACTTCGTCGCGTCGGCGGCGGCCTGCGGGGTGCCGGCCGCGCGGCCGTCGGCCCAGCCGGACACGGCGTAGACGACCACCGGGGCCTCGGTCAGCACGGAGACGGTCCACGACGCGCGCTGCTCGTCGCCGAAGGCCGCGGCGACGGTGCCCTTGGCCGCGTACGGGCGCGGCACGAGGTCGGTGCGCCGGGCGAGCCCCTCGTTCTCGAAGAGGGCGGCGAGGGACGTCATGGCGGAGGCGTCGGCCTTGGTGAAGAGCAGGCCGACGGTGGTGACGTAGCTCTGGGTGGCGTCCGTGTAGGTCGCGCGCAGCAGGCGGGCGCAGCCGACGGGGGCGAGGACCTTGCGCAGCAGCGGGTCGAAGGCGCCCGCGCAGTCGCTGTCCGGGGCGACCGCGACGCGGGTCCAGGTGCGGTCGGCTCCGCCGGGGCCGGCACCGCGGCCGTCCACGGTGGGCGGGAAGAGCTGATCGACGGGGACGCTGTGCCACATGGCGCCGGCCGTGGCGAAGCCGCCCGCCGCACCGGGCTTCCCCGGCTCCCCGGTGAGCCAGCTGCCGGTCACGGCGCCGCCTATGAGCCCGAGCCCGAGCACCATGCTGACGGCCGCCACGGCGACCCGCGGCCGCACCAGCGCACCGCGCGCCCGCCGGTCGTACCCTTCCGGCTCCCCGAACCCCATGCCGAGCCCCGTCCCCGGCGCCGTGGCCGCGCTCCAGGACAGCGCCGGGTCAGGCGCCGCGGCAGCACTCGTCGCACGCGGTGGGGTCCCGGCGGAGGCGACGGGAGCAGCCGGGGAGGCGCCGGACGGCTGCTTCTGGCTCGTCCCCGCCGCCCCGACGAGCCTCGAGGCGTCGAAGGACGGACGCGGCGGGACGGCGGTCCACGCCGACTCGGTCGGCCGCTGGGGCCGGTCGGTGGGGCGGGGACGGTTCTGGGCCTCGCCCGGGCTGCCGGGGCTGCCGGGTCGTCCGGTCGGGCCCAGCGCGCTCGGGCGGCGAGCCGGGCCGACGGGACCGGTCGCGGCGTCGGCGCCGAGGGCGGGCTCGGCCCGGGCGTCCGGGGCGGTGGCGGGGCCCTTCGCTGCGTCCGACCTGGGGTCGCGCGTGGAGGGCGGGGTCGTCGGGTGGGGCGGGGCGCTCGGCGCCGGGGGGCTCTGGACGGGGGCGGGGCGCAGGCGCGCGGTCGTCTCCGACGCGGTCTCGGCCGGCGCGCCGCCACCGCGTGCCGCCGTTGAGGGGCTGTGCCCCGGACGCGGGGGTATGTTTCCGCGCTCGCTCCGGCCCACCTGTGCCGACTCACCGGGGAAGCGAGTTGCGTCCCTCCCGTCCCGGGACGCGGCACCCCCTGGCGCACCGTCGGCAGAACCCCGACCACCGGGAGCCGCACGCCCAGCCACCGCAGAACGCTCTGGAACCCCACCGTGGGTGTCGGCGGACGCCCCAGGCGCCGCAGCGGCTCCGGACGCCTCACGCCCGAAGTCCGGCCGCGCGCCGGAAAGGCGGCCCGAGGCCCGCGAGTGCCCGTCGCCGGACGCCGCGCGTCTCTCAGCCGACGGCGTGCCGAGCGGGAGGTCCCCCGCCCGGCCGGGGCCTGGTCGGCGCGGTGCCTCCTGGCCGACCGTCGGCGTAGTGTCCGGGAAGCCGGCCGTGGCGGGGGGCGGGGGCGGTGTCGTGGGGGGCGTGGTGCGGCGGGAAGGGGGACGGAAGTCCGGGAAGCGGGGGCGGGAAGCGGGGGTGGTCCGGGAGTCGTCGGTGGCGGAACCGGTACGAGGCGGCGGGAAGCCGGTGCCCGCCGAAGCGCCGCACGCCTCCGCGGCCGTACCGCCGTCGGGCACCGTCCGTGTCGTGCCCCCGTCCGCGCCGGGCACCGCCCCGGTGGGCAGGCCGTCGGTGGCGCGTGCCGTCGCGTCCGAGTCGCCGTCGCCCCCTGCGGGCCCGACGGGCCGTGGGGGGACGGGGGCGTGGCGCGCTTCCGTGCTCATGCACCCCCCGTTTCCTCGTGCCCGTGCCGTCTCGCCGGGCACGGCCGTCCTCGTCGCCCCGCCCGGCGGACTCGCCGTCACCGGACACGCATACCCGTACGAGCGAACCGCCATCCCGGCTCAACCCTGCGGCCGGAATCGCTCCTCGGCTCCGCCGTACGTGCGCGTCACTCTACGGGCTGGCCCGGGCCCGGCGGGAACCAGTCCACGAGCGCAGGGGGATCTGCCCGGAACATCCCCCTACCCTGCGGTAATCAGGTCTGGCAGGCTGCGTCCATGACTGCGCGCGCCGCCGACCGGGCCCGTTACGACCGGGCCACCGCCCAACTCGCCGCCCCTGTCGCGATCGTGGACCTGGACGCCTTCGACGCCAACGCGGACGACCTCGTCCGCAGGGCCGGCGGCAAGCCGATCCGGGTGGCAAGCAAGTCCGTGCGCTGCCGGGCCCTGCTCGAACGCGCCCTGGCGAAGGACGGCTTCGCGGGCATCATGGCGTTCACCCTCGCCGAGTCCCTGTGGCTGGCCCGCTCCGGCTTCGACGACGTGCTGCTCGCCTACCCGTCCGCCGACCGCGCCGCCTGCGCCGAACTCACCGCCGACCCCAAACTCGCCCGCGCCGTCACGGTGATGGTCGACGACCCGGCGCAGTTGGACCTGATCGACGCCGCACGCGAGGGCGGACGTGAAGTCGTCCGGGTCTGCCTGGAGTTGGACACGTCGCTGAAGCTGCTCGGCGGGCGCGTGCGGGTCGGCGCGCGCCGCTCCCCGCTGCACTCCCCCGCCCAGGTCGCCGACATGGCCCGTACGGTGGCCCGGCGACCGGGCTTCGCGCTCGTGGGGATCATGGCGTACGAGGGCCATGTCGCGGGCGTGGGCGACGCGGTCGCGGGACGGCCGCTGCGGTCGCGCGCGATCCGGCTGATGCAGGCCGCGGCACGCAGGGAACTCGCCGAGCGGCGTGCCGCCGTGGTGCGGACGGTACGGGCCGTGGCGCCGGACCTGGAGTTCGTCAACGGCGGCGGCACCGGCAGTGTGCAGCACACGGCGGCGGAGGACGCCGTCACCGAGGTCGCCGCGGGCTCCGGGCTGTACGTCCCACGGCTCTTCGACAACTACACGTCGTTCCGGGGCCGTCCGGCGGCGCTGTTCGCCCTGCCCGTCGTCCGGCGCCCGGGGGTCGGGGTCGTCACGGTCCTGGGCGGCGGCTACCCGGCCTCCGGCGCGGGCGGCGCGGACCGGCTCCCGGTGCCGTACCTGCCCAAGGGGTTGCGCTACGACTCCCAGGAGGGCGCGGGCGAGGTGCAGACCCCCCTGCTCGGCTCCCCCGCCGACGACCTGCTGATCGGCGACAAGGTGTGGTTCCGGCACGCCAAAGCGGGCGAGTTGTGCGAACGGTTCGACACGCTGCACCTCGTCGAGGGGGATCGCGTGACGGCGGCCGTGCCGACGTACCGGGGCGAGGGGCACACCTTCCTGTAGCCGCGGTCTCCTTCCTGCAGCGCCGGTCTCCTTCCTGCAGCCGCGGTCTCCTTCCTGCAGCCCCGGCCCCGCCGTCTCCGGCTCAGTTCGAAGGGCCGATGCTGCTGCCCACGCCGCCGCCGGTCGCAGCGTCGCCGATGGGCCGGATGCCCTTGGTGATCCTGTCCATGTCGGCCAGCGGCGGGCCGTCCGGGCCGGCGTCGAAGACGAAGCGGACGAGGACCGGCGCCTGGGTGCCGGTGCTGGACGTGAAGGCGAGCGACTCGACGTAGCCGCCGGGCCCCTTGGCGGTTCTGACCAGCCGGCGCACGAAGTAGCCGGCCCGGCCCGCGACCGCGACCTGTCCGGACGCGACGGTCCGCTGGGAGGTGATCCCGCCGTAGAGGCGCTGGCCGATCGCGTTCCGTTCGTACGCCTCGTCGGCCGCGTCCTGGATGTCCCGCCTGGCCAGGGTCTCTGAGGAGGTGCCCTCGGCCGCGGTCGCCGTGCGGGTGATGACCAGGCCGTGCCGGCACAGCCCCACCCCGGCGGGGCAGTCGTAGACGCCGTGGGTGGTCATGACGACGTCGTCCTGGGCGAGGTTCTCCGGTTTCTCCCAGCCCTCCGGCAGCGGCAGGGTGATGCCGTTGAGCTGGTCGACGGCGACGGATGGATCGTCGGCGGCGGAAGGGTCGTCGGCGGCGGAAGGGTCGTCGGCGGAGGCGGACGGGGACGGCGACCCAGTGGCGGGGGCGCTCGTGGGCGGGGCGGACCGTGCGCCGGTGGCCGTGTCCGCCGCGCCGCCGCCCCCGCCGTCGCGGCCCAGCAGGACCGCGCCCGTGACGACCGCGGCGACCAGGACGGCACCCGCGGTGGTGAGGGCCACGACCTTGGTCCGGGACGGGCTCGCGCCGGTGGGCGGTGACACGGACGGCTGCCCGGGCATCCCGGGGGCGCGCCGGTGCTCGGTCCAGGCCGTGCCGTCCCACCAGCGTTCCAGGTGGGGGGCGTTGGGGTCGCGGTACCAGCCGGGTGGGGGCGTCATGCTCACCCCGGCACTCTATGCACCCGCCCCGTCGGATTCGTCGGCCCGGTGGCCTGAACGGTGGCCCGAACGGTCGCCGGTCCGGGGCGCCGTGGCCGTGTGCGCGGTCCGCCGCGTCAGTCGTCCTCGCGCAACGTGCCCGGCGCAAGCCCGAGTTCGCGCTCCGCCGTGGTGAACAGCAGGGTGTCGAGCGTGGGGTGGGTGAACAGCGTGTCGTCGTTGGCGTAGGCGCCGAGGCCGTCGATCGCCACGAGGATGACCACGCACGCCCCGAGGGCGTCGGCGGTGGTGAAGTCCCCCCTGCGCACACCGTCCTCGATCACGGCCGTCAGGGCGTCCCGCATGATCGCCTCCTGCTCGGCGACGACGTGCCGGAGGTTCGGGCGGTAGCGGGAGAGGTGGCGGGCGTTGAGCCAGAGCCGGCCGAGGTCGACGAAGTCCTGGCCGTTGAGACGGCGCAGCAGGCGGCTCAGCCGCCGGGCCGGCGGCAGCGCGGCCTCGGCTTCCGGCAGCAGGGCCTCGCGTTCGCGGGTGACCGCGCGGACGAACGCGTCGCACAGCAGGTCGTCGATGGTCGCGAAGTAGTGGCTGATCAGGCCGGGGCGTACCCCCAGCTCGTCGGCGACGAGCTGCATCGTCACACGCTCCAGGCCCCGCTCAAGCGCGAGGCGGGCGGCCGTCTGCAGGATCTCGGTCCGTCGCTCGGCCGCCGTTTTCCGCGTCCGCGTGGCCCGGGGGGTTGACGTCATGCCGATCACACTATTGGATGGCGCACCAACAGTCTATTGGTGCCGACACCAACAAGGCTGCTCCGCCTTGGCCGCACCCCCCGGACACCTCGGTGGCGAGGACAGTGCCGTCTTTTCGTCTCTTCGAAGGAACCACCCATGCAGCGTTCCCCGCGTTCCCCGGCGGGCCCCGACGTGGCCGCCTGCGCCCCCGGACGTGACCGGGCCGGACTGGTCGAGAGCCGGGGCATCGACTGCGTGCCCGACTCGGAGCGGCACGGCACGGCGCGTGAGCTGTTCTCCGTCTGGGCCGCGCCGAACGTGAGCTACCTCAGCTTCGTGGTCGGGGGGACCCTCGTCCTGATGGGGCTGTCACTGACGGAGTCGCTTGCCGTCATCGTCACCGGCAACCTCTTCTGGCTCCTGACCGGGTTCATCGCCGTCAGCGGCCCCGCCGCGGGAACCTCGGGCTCCGTCGTCTCCCGGGCCATGTACGGCGTCGTCGGCAACAAGGCCGTCGTCGCCCTCACCGGGTGGCTGATCTCCTCGCTCTACCTCGCGCTGAACTGGTCGGCGGCCTCCGTGGCCGGTCTCGGCCTGGCGGGACGGCTCGGCCTGCCGGACTCGGCCGCCCTGGACGCCGCGGTGGTCTGCGTGATCGCCGGAGCCACCATCCTCGTCGCGATCTACGGGCACGCGACGATCGTCCGCCTGTACACGGCGCTGACCATCGTCCTCACGCTGGTCTTCCTCGCCCTGAGCGTGATGGTGCTCGGGGACACGGACTGGTCGTACACGCCCGCCCAGCCGCTCACCGGGCTCGGCCACCTGGTCGTCCTGGCCTCCGGCTTCACCATCGTCGCCTCGGCCCCGCTGTCGTACTCCAACAGCCCGGACCTCTCCCGCTACCTGCCGCGGCACACCAGCGGGCGGGCCATCACGCTGTGGACCGCGTGCGGCGCCTTCCTGCCGAGCGTCGTGTTCACGACGATCGGGGCCCTCGCGGCCACCACGCTCGACATGAGCGATCCGCAGGCGGCGCTGGAGAGCGTCATGCCGCACTGGTTCGTGCCCGTCTTCGTCATCGCGGTGGTGGTGAACACCGTGGCGAACAACGGCATCACCGCCTACAGCTCCGGACTGTCGATGCAGTCGATCGGCGTGCGGCTGCCCCGGGTGATCGCCGTCCTGGTCGTCGGCGTGATCGGCACCACCATGACGCTGTTCGCGCTCCTGGTCTTCGACTTCCTCACCGCCGTCAACGCCATGATGGAGCTGGTCGTGATCATCACCGGCCCGTGCATGACCGTCTACGCCACCGACATCGTCCTGCGCCGCAACCGCTACGACGGCGAACTGCTCCACGACCAGAGCCGTACGAGCCCCTTCTGGTACCGCGGGGGCGTCAACTGGGCCGGTGTGCTCGCCACCCTGGGCGGCGCCGCCGCGGCGACGCTGTGCGCCAGCTCCACGTTCTGGGCCGGCCCGGTCTCCGCGGCCATGGACGGCCTCAACCTCGCCATACCCGTCGGCGTCCTCGGCTCGGCGGCCCTGTACTGGGCACTGTCCCGCGCCTTCCGCACCGTTCCCACAGCGGCTTCCCCCACGACCGCCCAGCACTGAAAGAACGACCATGAACGCCGACCTCATCGTGCGCGCGGCACGGATCGAGAACTTCGACCCCACGCCCGGCCCGACCACGGACACCGTGGTGGCCGTCCAGGACGGCCGGATCGTCGCCGTCGGCGGGGACGACCTCCTGCGCCACTGGACGGGCGCCGCCACCGACGTGCTGGAATTCCCCGGGGCGACCCTCACCCCGGGACTGACCGACGCCCACGCCCATCCGGTGTGGGGGGCGATCGAGGTGGGCACCGGCCTGGACCTCGGCGGCCTGACCACGCTCGACGCGGTGGTCTCCCGCATCGAGGACCGCATCGCTGAGCAGGGCCGCGAGGCGTGGGTGACCGGGTTCGACCTCGACATCAACGTCTTCGACGGGGAGCCCACCGGCCATCCGCTGGGGCGGCGCTTCCCCGGCGTGCCGATCTCGCTCATGACCCGCGACGCGCACTCCCTCGTGGTCAGTCCGGCCGTGGTCGCCCGCGTCGGTCTGACCGGTGCGGAAACCTTCGACGACGCCTCCGAGATCGTCGTCGGACCCGACGGCCGGCCCACCGGCTTCATCGTCGAACTCCAGGCCATGGACCTCGTCCTCGACCACTGTCCCGAGGTACCGCTCCCGGTCGCGGCCGGCCATGTCGCCGACCGGCTGCGCGAGTTCGCCTCGACCGGCCTCACCGGCCTGCACGCGCTGGACTTCACCGCGCCCTCCGAGGACGTCTACCGGGAGATCGAGAGGCACGGTGACCTTCCTCTGCGGGTGCGCTGCTCACCGCTCGTGCCCGCCGACTCGGGTCGGGACGTCTGGGAGGCCGTCGCCGCCCAGCAGGGGCTCGCCGGGCGCCGCTGGCACGTCGCGGGCGCCAAGCTCATGCTGGACGGCACCGCCGACAACGGCTCCGCCTGGTTCGAGCACCCCGACGTCCTCGGTCAGAACCGCCGGCCGCTGTGGAAGGACGTGGAGGGCTACCGCGAGGCCGTCCGGTTCTTCACCGAGCGCGGCGTCCCCACGGCCACCCACGCCATCGGCGACCGGGCGGTGCGCACCGCGCTCGACGTGATCGAGGAGGCCGGCCACGCCGCGTCCGCCCCGCACCGGATCGAGCACATCGAGTCGATCCCCGACGACCTGCTCCCCCGCTTCGCCGCACTCGGCGTCGTCGCCGGGCTCCAGCCCGTCCACGCGACCCGCATGACCAGGGCCGACCAGAAGGACAACTGGTCCCGCCGGATCGGGCCGCAGCGGGTCGCCCACGGCTGGCGCACCCGCGACCTGCTGGACCACGGCGCCGTGGTGGCACTCGGTTCGGACTGGCCCATCGGCATCGCGGACCCTCGCACCGCCCTCGCCGACGCCCAGTTGCGCCGGCCCGTCGAACAGCGGAAGGCCGCCCCCGTGCAACCCGGCCAGCGGATCAGCGCCCGGGAGGCCTACGCCGGGATGACCCGTGCCCCGGCCGTCGCGGCGGGCGCCGCCGACCGGCTCGGCCGGATCGCGCCGGGCTACCTGGCCGACCTCGCCGTGTTCGCCCACGACCCCCTCGACCTGACCCCCGAACAGCAGACCGCCAACCCCGTCCTCGCCACGGTCGTCGGCGGCTCCGTCCTCCAGCACACGCCCCAGGAATGCGCCTCGTGACCTCCGCACCGACCGCGCCGTGCTCCTCGACCTCAGCCCGGTGGGGGTCTTCGAGGTGCCCGAGGTCGCGCAGGGAACGCATCTGCGCACCAACCACTTCCTCACCGCCGTCCCCTCCCGGCACGAGAAGACCTGGCTCTACCAGCCCGACTCCGGTGAGCGCTACGCCTTCCTCCGCGACCGGCTCGCGCGCAACCCCGTCGAGCGCGCCGGGGAACTGGTCCAGCGGCTGGTGACCGGCCCCGGGGAGCCGGCACGCTGGTCCAGCACCTCGACGGGCAGGCGGAAGTGGTCGGCGTGTTCGGCGGCACCTGGTCTCAGCCGGTTCCCGGCCTCGTCCGTTTTCCGAGCCCGCTTCACGACCGTGTCAGGGACAGCAGCTCGCGGGCCGGGCCCACCGGGCGGTGGCCGGTGGGCCAGACCGCCCGCAGGGCGCGCTCGAGGGTGACGCCGTCCACGGGCACGGGAACGAGCCGGCGCAGGGACAGCTCCTCGCCCACCGCGAGTTCGCTGAGCACCGCCGGTCCCGCTCCGCTCACCGCGGAGGCCTTCACCGCCGTCGTGGAGGACAGCTCGATCAGCGGGCGCGCCAGGCCGCCCAGCGCCGCGTCCAGCACCTGCCGGGTGCCGGAACCCTTCTCGCGCAGGATCAGCGGCGTGGTGGCCAGTTCCTCCGCGGACAGCGGCCGTCGGCGGCGGGCCCACGGGTGGGCCGGGGCGGTCACCACGATCAGGCGGTCGCGGCCGATCACGACGGAGTCGAGACCGGACGGCACCGACACGCCCTCCACGAAACCGAGGTCCGCCTCGTCCCCCAGCAGCCGTTCCGCCACCACCGCCGAGTTCCCGGCGAGCAGGGACACCGCCGTGTCCGGCCGCCGGGCGCGCAACGCGATCAGCCATCCCGGCAGCAGGTACTCCGCGATCGTCATGCTGGCCGCCACCCGCAGTCGCGAGTCCCGCCGGTCCCGCAGCGCCTGCGCGCCCGCGTCGAAGGCCTCCGCCGCCTCCACGACCCGCCGCGCCCAGTCGGTGACCAGGGCTCCGGCGTCCGTCAGCCGCGATCCGCGCGGCGAGCGGTCCACCAGCGCCACGCCCAACTGCCGTTCCATGGAACGGATCCGGCTGCTCGCCGCCGGCTGGGTGATGCCCAGCTCCCGCGCCGCCCCGCCGAGGCTGCCCAGCCGCGCCACCGCCAGCAGCAGTTCCAGCGCGCCCAGGTCGGGCACCCGGTGCGCCAGCGAGGTCCCCGGCCGCCGTCCCACGCCGTCTCCTCCGTTCACCTCGGTCCTCTCGGTGCTGCTCATAAGACCAGCTTATGTCGTGATAGACACAAACCCCCTGGTGGGAGCGTATGGACCGGGAAAACCTTGAGTCATGGTCATCGCAGCCCACTCCCTGCCCCGGCAGGCCGCAGCCCGGCCCCACGTCCCCGCCGTCCGCCATCTGGGCCCCAACTGGTACGCCTCCGCCATGGGCACCGCCGCCGTCGGCACGGCGGGCGCCGCGCTGCCGCCGCACATCCCGGGACTGCGCACCGTGTGCACCGCCGTGTGGGCCCTCTCCCTCGTCGTGCTCGTGGCGCTGCTGGCCGCCCGCACCCTGCACTGGACCCACCACCGCGACCAGGCCCGCGCCCATCTGCTGGACGCGACGGCGGCGCCGTTCTACGGCTGTCTGTCCATGGCCCTGCTGGCGGTCGGCGGCGGCACCCTGTCCGTCGGGCGGGACTGGATCGGCACCCCGGCCGCGGTCGCCCTGGACGCCGTGCTGTTCACCGCCGGTACGGCCGTCGGGCTCGTGGCCGCCGTCGCCGTGCCGTACCTGATGGTCGTGCACCATCGGATCGAGCCGCACCAGGCGACGCCCGTGTGGCTGCTGCCGCTGGTCGCGCCCATGGTGTCCGCCGCCCTGGGGCCCGCCCTCGTGCCGTACCTGCCGGCCGGGCAGGCCCGGGCGACCCTGCTCCTGGCGTGTGTGGCGATGTTCGGGCTCAGCCTGCTCGCGACCCTGGTCGTACTGCCGGTGATCTTCGGCCGGCTGCTCACGGCGGGCCCGCTGCCGCTCGCGCTCACCCCGACGCTGTTCCTGGTCCTCGGCCCGCTCGGGCAGTCCACCACCGCCGTCGGCGCCTTCGCGGACACGGCGCACGGTGTCGTACCGGCCCCGTACGCCGGCGGCTTCGCCGTGCTCGCCGTCCTGTACGGCGTCCCGGTCACGGGCTTCGCGCTGATGTGGTTCGCCTTCGCCGCCGCCCATGTGCTGCGCGCCGCCCGCCAGGGCATGGGCTTCGCGATGACCTGGTGGTCGTTCACCTTCCCGGTGGGCACCTGCGTCACCGGCGCCGCGGCCCTCGCCCGGCACACCCACCTCGCCGCCTACAGCGCCCTCGCGGTCGGTCTGTACGCCGTCCTCGTCACCGCCTGGGCCGCTGCGGGCGTGCACACCGCCCGCGGGCTGATCAGTGGCGCGCTGCTCGCAGCGCCCCGCCCAGCACCCGTGGAGCCCGCGCCAGTGACGGCCCGTACCACGTCAGGTACCGCCCGCTGACCAGCGCGCAGGGCAGCCCGGGGAAGGCCTCGGGACCGTCGTCGGCGGTGAAGAGGTACGGCTCGTCCGGCAGCACGACGACGTCCGGGGCGGCCGCGCGCAGCTCCTCCAGCGGGACGCGCGGATAGCGTTCGGCGTGCCCGGCGTAGAGGTGGTCGACGCCCAGGCGGGCCAGGACGTCACCCGCGAAGGTGTCCCGGCCCAGCACCATCCAGGGCCGCCGCCAGACCGGTACGACGGCCGTCGTGCGGCGCGGGGCCACGGGCGGCGACGACCAGGCCGCCTCGGCCTCGTCCAGCCACCGGGGCCGGCTCCCGCCGCACGCGCGCAGCACCCGCGCCAGTTCCCGGAAGGCCTGCGGCAGGTCCCTGATCTCGGTCACCAGGACCTCGATGCCCGCCGCGCGCAGGGCGTCGAGGTCCGGCGCCCGGTTCTCCTCCTCGTTGGCGATCACCAGGTCGGGGGCGAGGGCGGCGATCCGGTCCACCTTGGGGTTCTTGGTGCCGCCGACCCGGATGACGTCGAGGTCCGCCGGATGCGTGCACCAGTCGGTGGCGCCGACGAGTACGCCGGGCAGGGACACGGCCACCGCCTCGGTGAGCGAGGGAACGAGCGAGACGACCCGCATCAGCGCGACCGGTCCTGTACCGCCTCGATGTGCTCGGCGACCGCGACCACGATCACCCGGGTGTCGGGCACGGTCGCCCGCCAGCGGTGGCGCACCCCGCCGGTGAGGTACATCGTGTCGCCGCGCACCAGCCGGTAGGCCCGGCCCTCCGCCTCGATCTCCACCGCGCCGTCGGCGACATACATCAACTCGTCGTTGCGGTGCTGGAATTCGCGGCCGACGTCGTGGTCTCCGGTGAACTCCGAGGCGTGCAGCTGGTGGTGGCCGCGCACCAGGGAGCGCACCCGGGGTTCGGGTTCCAGCTCGGTGACCTCGGCGCGCACGACGTCGACGCTGCACGCCGGGTCGGCCGCCGCCAGCAGTTCCACGGCGGTGGTGCGCAGGGCGTCGGCGACCTTCTCCAGGGAGGTCTGGCTGGGCCGGGCCCGGTCGTTCTCGATCTGGCTCAGGAAGGGAACCGACAGACCGCTGCGGTCGGCCACCACGGCGAGGGTGAGCCCCAGCGCGCGGCGGCGCCGCCGGACGGCCGCGCCCACTCGAAGGGGCCGCTCTTTGTTGTCGCCCATCGCTCCGGCTCCCTCCTTCGCTCGTCGGTCCGCTGCTCGTGGGGCCGCTGCCCGCGGGCCCGGTTCCGGGCGCACTCCTTCTGAAGACCTCTCTGCACCCTACGCATGTTCGGCAAACAGTTTCCTGCCGTCGTCACATCCCTGTAAGGATCGCGCGGGCCCGGGGCGCGTGGGGGTTGCTCCGCGTGGTTGGCCGGATTCCTCCTGTGGACAAGCGCGCGGGGGCGGGCCCGTCCCACGCATCGCAGGCGATGCGGGGCGGGCCCGCCCCTCGGCGGTGTCCGGAGCGGCGGCTACTGCGCGGTCATCCGCGCCGGGACGTCGGGGTGCTGCTTCAGCCAGGCGGTGACGGCCTCGTCCTCGTGGCCCTGACCGCGCTGGTTGATCTCGCTCTCGAGGCTGCCGAGCTCGTCCTCGCTCATCCTGAAGTTCTTGATCCACTTGGTGAGCTGCGGGTACTGCTCGGGGAACTTGGAGCTGGAGATGGTGCGCACGGTGTTGCCCTCGCCGAACAGCTTCTTGTCGTCGGCGAGCTTGGTGAGGTCGTAGCGGCTGTACGCCCAGTGCGGCGACCACAGCACCACGGCCACGGGCTGCTTCTTGGCGTACGCGCGCTTGAGCTCGGCGAGCATCGCGGGCGTGGAACCGTCGACGACCTTGTACTCCTTGTCCAGGCCGTAGCCGGGCAGGACCTTGTCCTTCAGCAGGGTCATCTCGCCGGTGCCCGGCTCGATGCCGATGATCTTCCCGCCGAAGGTGGACGCCTTGCCCTTGAGGTCCTCCAGGGACTTCACGTCCTTGACGTAGGACGGCACGGCGATCTCCAGTGAGGTCGGCTCGTACCAGGTGCCGAGGTCCCTGAGTCTGTCCTTGTTCTTGTCCCAGTAGTTCTTCTGGGCGTAGGGCAGCCAGGCGTCGAAGTTGAGGTCGATGTCGCCGCCGGCCAGGCCGGTGTAGACCGGGCCCACGTCCATCTGCTTCAGGTTCATCCGGTAGCCGCGGCGCTCCAGGACGTTCTTCCACAGGTGGGTGACGGCGATGTCCTCGTCCCACGGGAACCAGGCGACGTTCAGGGTGCGCTTGGCCTCCGCCGGCTTGGCGGTGGAGCCCCCGGGCAGCGGGGCGAGCTTGTCGACGACGCCCGGGTTGTCCTTCAGCCAGGTGCGCACGGCGTCCTGCTGGCGGCCCTTGCCCGCCTTGTTGATCTCGGCCTCGAGGCTGGTGAGCTGCTTCTCGGTCAGCTTGAAGTTCTTCAGCCACGTGCCGACGACCGGGTCGTCGTCCGCGAAGCCCTTGCGGGCCAGCGTGTGCACGCCGTCGCCCTTGCCCCAGGAGCCCTTGGGGTCCTTCAGCTTCTTCAGGTCGAAGTCGCTGTACGCCCAGTGCGGTGACCAGAGCGTGACGACGATCGGTTCCTTCTTGCTGTAGGCGCGCTTGAGCTCGGCCAGCATGGCGGGCGTGGAGCTGTCGACGACCTTGTACTCCTTGTCCAGGCCGTAGTCCTTGAGGACCTTGCTCTTGAGCAGGCCCATCATGCCGGCGCTGGACTCGATGCCGGTGATCTTCCCGCCGAACAGGCCCGCCTTGCCCTTGAGGTCGTCGAGCGAGTTCACGTCCTTCATGTACGAGGGGACGGTGAGCTCCAGGGACGTCGGGCCGTACCAGGAGCCGAGGTCGTCGAGCCGGCTGCCGTACTTCTTCCAGTACTGGGCGTGGGTCGTCGGGAGCCAGGAGTCCGTCTCGAAGTCGACGTTGCCCTGGGCGAGCGCGGTGTAGAGCGGTCCGGCGTCGAACTGGCGGGCGTCGACCTGGTAGCCGCGCTGTTCGAGGATCTCCTTCCACAGGAAGGTGGACGCGACGCCCTCGTCCCACGGGATGTATCCGATGGTGATCTTCTTGCCGCGGCCGACGTCGCTGCCGTCGCCGGCGGCGGTCGCACTGCCGCCGCCTCGCGCGAAGAGGCCCATGCCACCCGCGACCAGGGCGAGGACCACCACGCCGATCACGGCGATCTGCGGCTGCGGCCGGTACGACCAGATCTTCAGGCCCTTGGCGGCCCGCGCCTTGGCGGCGGCGCGCCGGCCGAGCGGCGAGACCTCGGTGCCCAGGGCGCTGGTCATGCGGTCGAGGTAGATCGCGAGGATCACGATGGCTATGCCGGACTCGGAGCCGAGGCCGACGTTGAGCTGGCCGATGGCCTCGTTGACGTCGCCGCCGAGGCCGCCGGTGCCGACCATGCCGGCGATCGCGGCCATGGACAGACCGAGCATGATCACCTGGTTGACGCCGGCCATCACGGTGGGCAGCGCCAGCGGCAGCTGGACGCGCAGCAGCGTGTTGCGGGGCGTGGTGCCGAACGCCTCGGCCGCCTCGACCAGTTCCTTGTCGACCTGGCGGATGCCCAGCTCGGTCATGCGCACACCGGGCGCGAGGGCGAAGATCAGGGTGGCGACGATGCCCGCGGAGGCGCCCGTGCCGAAGAACAGGATGGCCGGGATGAGGTAGATCATCGCGGGCAGCGTCTGCATGAAGTCCAGGACCGGCCGGACGAAGGCGCTGACCCGGTCCGAGCGGGCCGCCCAGATGCCGACCGGCACCGAGATCACCAGCGCGATGATCGTGGCGACGAGTACCAGCGACAAGGTCACCATCGCGTCCGACCACAGCTCCATGGAGTCGATGAACGCGAACCCCACGAAGGTGAGCACTCCGGCGAAGGCGCCGCGCAGCCACCAGGCGAGCACGGCGAAGATGCCCGCGAGCAACAGCGGCTGCGGCGCCTGGAGGACGGCGTTGATCCCGTCGTAGGTGCCGGTGAAGACGGCCTTGAGGAAGTCGAAGAGCCAGGACATGTGGCCGAGCAGCCAGTCGACCGCGGAGTTGACCCAGTCGCCGAGCGGGATCCTAGGCACGGGCCACCGCCTTGTCGCCGCCCTTGTCCCGTGGCGCGTCGCACCTCACCTGGCTGCTCTGCTCGTCACCCAGGAAGCCGACGAGGCGCTGGCGCGGGACGATGCCGACGAGGTCGCGGTGCTCGTCCAGCACGGCGACCGGGTGGGGCACGCGGGCGCTGATCGCGCACAGTTCGGTGAACGGGGTGTGCGGGGTCGCGGTGTCGCAGCCGCAGTCCGCCTCGTCGCCGCGCACGTCGCGGTCCATGACCGACTCCGCGGTCAGCACCCGGGACCGGTCGACGTCCTGGGTGAAGGAGGCGACGTAGTCGTCGGCGGGGCGCAGCAGGATGTCCTCGGCGGTGCCGGTCTGCACGATGCGGCCGTCGCGCATGACGGCGATCCGGTCGCCCAGGCGCATGGCCTCGTTGAGGTCGTGCGTGATGAAGACGATCGTCTTCTTGAGCGTCTTCTGGAGCTGGAGCAGCTGGTCCTGCATGTCGCGCCGGATCAGCGGGTCCAGTGCGCTGAAGGACTCGTCCATCAGCAGCAGGTCGGCGTCGGTGGCCAGGGCGCGGGCCAGGCCCACACGCTGCTGCATGCCGCCGGAGAGCTCGTCGGGCCAGGAGGACTCCCAGCCGGCCAGACCGCACAGGGCGAGCGCCTCGTCGGCGCGGCGTTCGCGCTCGGCGCGGGGCACGCCCTGCACTTCCAGACCGTAGGCGGCGTTCTCACGGACGCTGCGGTGCGGGAAGAGCGCGAAGTGCTGGAAGACCATGCTGATCTTCTTGGAGCGGACCTCGCGCAGCTCGCGGTCGCTGAGCGCGGTCAGGTCCTGGCCGTCGAAGCTGACGCTGCCGGCGGTCGGCTCCAGCAGCCCGTTGAGCATCCGCAGGAGCGTGGACTTGCCGGATCCGGACAGGCCCATGACCACGAAGATCTGGCCGGGGTCGACGCTGAAGGAGGCGTCGATGACGGCGGCGGTGGTGCCGTCGGCGCGCAGATCCTCGCGGTCGGCACCCTGCCGTAGCTTTTCCACTGCCTCGTCCGGTCGTCGGCCGAACACCTTGAACAGGTGCTGGGCCTGAAGTCTTGAAGACACGCGTACCTCTTGTCTCGGGGCCAGGGACGGGATAGGGAGGGCCGCTAACAGTTGAAGAAAGCAACCACCTTCATCCGAGGCGCGCCTGCCCAGACCCGTTTGACTCAAACCGAACGTGGCCTGCTTCACATTGCCCTCGCCTTCCGTCCACCCGATGTCCACGGTTTCCGGCTGTCCGGTGACTGTCGGTGCCGTACGGCATGATGCGAGGCGTGACCGGACGACTGATGCTCCTCGACACCGCCTCCCTGTACTTCCGCGCCTATTTCGGCGTCCCGGAGTCGATCAAGGCCCCGGACGGCACGCCGGTGAACGCCGTGCGCGGGCTGCTCGACTTCATCGACCGGCTGGTCAAGGACCACCGGCCCGATCACCTGGTGGCCTGCATGGACGCCGACTGGCGGCCGGCCTGGCGGGTGGACCTCATCCCCTCCTACAAGGCGCACCGGGTGGCCGTGGAGCACACCAGCGGTCCGGACGAGGAGGAGGTGCCGGACACCCTGTCCCCGCAGGTCCCGGTGATCGAGTCCGTCCTGGACGCGGTGGGCATCGCGCGCGTGGGCGTCGCGGGGTACGAGGCGGACGACGTGATCGGCACGTTCACCGCGCGGGCGACGGGCCCGGTCGACATCGTCACCGGAGACCGGGACCTGTACCAGCTGGTGGACGACGCCCGCGGGGTGCGAGTGCTGTACCCGGTCAAGGGCGTCGGCACGCTCCAGGCCACCGACGAGGCCGCCCTGCGGGAGAAGTACGGGGTCGACGGCCGGGGGTACGCGGATCTGGCGCTGTTGCGCGGCGATCCGAGCGACGGGCTGCCGGGCGTACCCGGCATCGGGGAGAAGACGGCGGCCAGGCTGCTCGCCGAGTTCGGCGACCTGGCCGGGATCATGGCGGCCGTCGACGACCCGAAGACGAAGCTCACGCCGTCGCAGCGCGGGCGGCTGGACGGAGCGCGGCCGTATCTCGCGGTGGCGCCGAAGGTCGTGCGCGTCGCCGCCGACGTCCCGCTGCCGGACGTGGACACGGCGCTGCCGCGCGCCCCTCGCGATCCGGCGGCGCTCGAGGAGCTGGCGGCCCGCTGGGGCCTGGGAGGTTCCCTTCAGCGGCTGCTCGCCACCTTGTCGGCGTGACGGCCGTGGCGACGCGCACTGCCGGAGTCCGGACGGGGGAGGTGCCCCACCGGGGCGAGATGTTAGCTTAGGTAAACCTAAGCAAGGGTAACTGGGAGGCCGTCATGGCAGAACGTCCGGCGCGCAAGCCGCGCAGGGCCCACTCCGCGCAGGTCGTCCGGACCGAACGGCTGACCCCGCGCATGCAGCGCGTGGTGCTCGGCGGGGACGGCCTGGCCGGCTTCTCGGCGGACACCTGCACGGACCACTACGTCAAGCTGCTGTTCCCGCCCGACGGGGTCACCTATCCCGAGCCCTTCGACATGCAGCGGATCCGTGAGGAGTTCCCGCGCGAGCAGTGGCCGGTGACCCGGACGTACACGGTGCGCGCCTGGGACCCCGGCCACCGCGAGCTGACCCTGGACTTCGTCATCCACGGCGACGAGGGGCTGGCCGGCCCCTGGTCCCTGCTGGCGCGACCGGGCGAGACCGTGCGCTTCCTGGGCCCCGGCGGCGCCTACGCCCCGGACGCGAGTGCCGACTGGCATCTGCTGGCCGGTGACGAGAGCGCCCTGCCGGCGATCGCGCGCTCCCTGGAGGCACTGCCCGAGGGTGCGACGGCCCACGCCTTCATTGAGGTCGCGGGCCCCGAGGAGGAGCAGAAGATCGACTCCGACGTGGAGGTGGTCTGGCTGCACCGCGGCGAGCGGCCCGTCGGCCGGGCGCTGGTCGAGGCCATACGGGCGCTGCGGTTCCCCGAGGGCCGGGTGCACGCGTTCGTGCACGGTGAGGCCGGGTTCGTGAAGGAGCTGCGCCGGCTGCTGCGCGTCGAGCACGCCGTTCCCCGCGAGGACCTGTCGATCTCCGGCTACTGGCGGCTCGGCCACGACGAGGACGGCTGGCAGGCCTCCAAGCGGGACTGGAACGCCCGGATCGAGGCGGAGCAGGAGGGTGCGGCGCCGGCCACGTGAGCCATGCGCAAAGCGGCGGTACCCGGGTCGGTACCGCCGCTTTCGCGTGGCTCAGACCGACCGCTGGTAGGAGCGGAACGTCCGTATCGACAGCCACACCGCGGCCACCGCGAGGGCCAGCAGCGCACTGCCCCGGCTTCCCACGACGCTCCAGTCGGGATGCGCGGACATCGCGGAACGGCCCGCCACCATCGCCCAGTTGAGTGGGTTGAAGTCGGCGATGTGGCGCATCCAGGCGGGCATCTGCGCGGGGGCCATGAAGGCGGAGGACAGGAACGTCAGCGGCAGCAGCAGGAAGGTGTTGATGCCGATGATGGACTCCCGCTCCCGCACCAGCATTCCCAGCGCGTTGGACAGTGCCCCGAAGACCGTGCCCAGCAGCACTGAAGCGAGCACCAGGACCAGGACGCCGCCGACGCCGCCGGGGTAATCGGCTCCGCCCAGCAGGCCGAGCAGCACGATGACGACCGACTGAAGGGCGGTGACCAGGCCGTTGTGGACCACGTTGCCGTTCATCAGGGCGGCCCGGCTGACCGGGGTGGTCAGGAACCGGTTGAGCGTGCCGCGCTGGATCTCCTCCAACGTGCCCATGCCGGCCCACATGTTGGAGCTGAGCGCGCTCATCACCACCACGCCCGGCACCAGGTAGTCCAGGTACGAGGTGGTGCCGAAGCCGCCGAGCTCGACGACCTTCCTGAAGAGGTCGCCGAACAGGAACAACCAGATCACCGGCTGGATCAGGGTGATGACCGCGTAGGCCGGCTGGCGCGCGAACACCATCAGCTGACGCTGTGTCATGTACCAGGTCTGGGAGATCGCGGTGCTCATCGCGCACCTCCGGCGAAGGCCAGGGCCTCGGTGCCGGCGGCTCCGCTCTCGGCTTCCGCCTCGGCGTAACGGCGGCCCGCGTAGCGGAGGTAGACGTCGTCGAGGGAGGGACGGGCCACGGTCGCCGCGGTCACGGTGACCCCGGCGCGCTCCAGCCCCGCGAGGAGCGCGGGCACGGCGGCGGCTCCGTCATCGGCGCGGGCGCTGATCCGGCGCCCGTCGATCAGCACCTCGTGCACACCGGGCAGGGCGCCCAGGGTGCCGGCGAGCACCGTACGCCCGGCCTCGCCGGCCGCCTCGCGCAGTTCCACGTGGACCGCGTCGCCGCGCAGTTCGCCCTTGAGGGAGTCCGGGGTGCCCTCGACGACGACCCGGCCGCGGTCGACGATGGCGATGCGCTCGGCAAGCCGGTCGGCCTCCTCCAGGTAGTGCGTCGTGAGCAGGATGGTCAGGCCCTCCTCGCCGGCCAGGCGGCCGATCTCTTCCCACATCGCCGCACGGGCCTCCGGGTCGAGGCCGGTGGTGGGCTCGTCGAGGAAGAGGACCTCGGGCCGGTGCACCAGTCCGAGCGCCACGTCCAGGCGCCGCCGCATACCGCCGGAGTAGCCCTTGACCGGGCGGCGGGCGGCGTCGGCGAGGCTGAACCGCTCCAGCAGTGCGTCGACCCGCCGGTCCAGGTCGGCGCCCTTCAGACCGTAGAGCCTGCCCTGGAGCCGGAGGTTCTCGCGGCCGGTGGCGACCGGGTCGGCGCCCGAGCCCTGCGCGACCACGCCGATGGCGCGCCGCACCCGGTCCGGGTGGCGCAGCACGTCGTGGCCGGCCACGGTCGCCTCGCCGGAGTCGGGGCGGGCCAGGGTGGTGAGGATCTTGACGGTGGTGGACTTGCCGGCGCCGTTCGGGCCGAGGAGACCGAAGACGGTGCCCGGCTCGACGGTGATGTCCATGCCGTTCAGGGCGGTCACCTCGCCGGGATAGGTCTTGGTCAGCCGGCGCGACTCGACTGCGGGTGCACGGGTGGGACTCATGGCGGAGCTCTCCTGGATGAGTGAGGAGTGGATGGATGGCGAAGATCGCCGAGTGATCCACGTGAGAGCGCCGGGCTATCCTGGGTGTGCCGCACCTCGATCGCCCGGAGAAACCTCACGGTGGATTCGGCTCGGGGTTCGAGACCCTGGCGGGGCTGCTGCAACAGCCCTGTCGGGGTCTGTTTCATCGGGGGTTCACTTCTGGTAGTGGCGTTCCTCGGCTTCCTTGAACTCCGTGGGGATCTCCCCCGTCTCGTGGAACCGGCGCCAGCTCTCGACGCCCGGCAGCGAGCCCTCGCGGATCTCGCGGGCGAAGCCGCGGACCCACTCCGTCTCCGCCTCGGCCATGTGCTGGTGGTACTCGACCTCGACGAGGAAGAGGCGCGGCAGCGTCTCGTAGAGCTTGTCCAGCACCGCCCGTCCGCTCGCCACTCGCATCTCCAGGGCGGTCAGCCGCTCCTCCAGCAGCCGCACGACGTCGTCCGGGGGCAAGGCCCCCAGCAGCGAGAGCGCGGTCTCGAAGATCGGGTACTCCTTGGCCGGTACGGCGACGAGGTCCGACAGCCACCGCGTCATCTCCTCGCGGCCGGACTCGGTGAGCGCGTAGATCGTGCGCTCGGGGCGGTTGCCCCGCCGCTCCACGTCGACCACCTCGACGAAGCCGCGCTTCTCGAGGTTCTGCACGACCGTGTAGAGCGAGCCGTAGTTGATCTTGGTGCTGGCGTCCTTGCCCTGGCGGCGCAGGGTCTGCGCGATCTCGTAGGGATGCATGGGCTTCTGCCAGAGCGTGGTCATCACGGTCAGCGCGAGCGGATTGCTCAACTTGGCGCGCCCGCCGACCATACCCGATCACCTCGCTTCCGAATATCCGGAGACGAACATATCGCGACTCCGCACCCACGTCAATAGACGCGATATATCGTGGTCCGGCGAGCTGGTTCTCCGCACTCAATCCCCCCGGACGCGGGCGTGCAGATGCATGTCGTGCCAGCCGTCCGCGTGGAGGCCGGAACTGCGCTTGGTGCCCTCCAGGGCGAAGCCGGCCCTGGAGGCGACACGGCAGGACGCCCCGTTGTGCACGGAGTGCAGGAGCTCCAGGCGGTGGAACCCGGTGTCCTCGAACGCCCAGTGCACGAGCACCGCGGTGGCGCGCGAGGCCACGCCCCGGCCACGGGCCACCGGAGCGGTCCAGTACGCCACCTCCGCCGCGCCGTCCTCGAACCGCACCTCGCGCAGCGCGACCCGCCCCACCGGACGGCCGGTGTCCGCGTCGGCCACCGCCCACTGGGCCTCCCGGTCCGCCGACCAGGCGGCGCGCCACTCCTCGATCCAGCCGGCCGCCTCGGCCTCGGACTCGGCGGCCCTGGCGTGCCACTGGTGCATGACCGGGTCCTGGAAGACGTCGTGGACGACGGGCGCGTCCTCGGGCGTCCAGGGCCGCAGGAGGAGACCGTCGCCGGTGGACAGGGTGGGCTGCGCGGTGCGCGCGAAGGTGCCGGCGGGAAGTACCGGGCTGGTAAGAAGAGGCATGGCCCGTATCCTGCCCACGCACGGGCCGCCGCGCAGTGGTTTTCCCGGGCCGTGGGCGGCCTCGTAGGCTTCGGTCGATGCGACGCAAGACCCGTACCCCGCCCTCTCCCCTGCCGCAGCGCCAGGGGGTGGACCCGGTGCGGGTGCGGCTGCCCGCCGCGGGGGCGTGGGCCACCGTGCGGGCGTATCTGGTGGAGCGGCTGTCGGGGGCGGGGCCCGGAATGGTCGGGGCCATGGTCGACGCGGGCCTGGTCGTCGGGGCCGACGGACGGTCGGTGGCGCCCGATGCGCCGTACGAGCCCGGGATGTACGTGTGGTTCCACCGGGAGCTGCCCGAGGAGGTGCCGGTGCCGTTCCCGCTTCGGGTCGTGCACCGCGACGAGCACCTCGTCGTCGTCGACAAGCCGCACTTCCTCGCCACCACCCCGCGCGGCGCGCACATCACCGAGACGGCGCTGGCACGGCTGCGGCGGGAATTGGGGATCCCCACTCTGAGCGCCGCGCACCGCCTGGACCGGCTCACCGCCGGACTGGTGCTGTTCACGGTGCGGCCCGAGGAGCGCGGCGCCTACCAGACGCTGTTCCGCGACCGGCTGGTACGCAAGGAGTACGAGGCGGTGGCACCGTACGACCCGGCACTGGTTCTGCCACGGACCGTGCGCAGCCGGATCGTGAAGGAGCGCGGGGTGCAGGCCGCCCGTGAAGTGGCGGGCGAGGCCAACGCCGTCACGCGCGTGGAGCTGGCCGAGCACCGCGCCGACGGACTCGGGCGGTACCGGCTGGTGCCCGCCACCGGACAGACGCACCAGCTGCGGGTGCACATGAACGCGCTGGGCGTGCCGATCCTGGGCGACCCGCTCTACCCGGTGGTGACCGACCCCGTGCCGGCCGGTGACTTCCGGCGCCCCCTGCAACTGCTCGCACGGACACTGGAGTTCACGGATCCGGTCACGGGGGCGGAGCACCGGTTCACCAGCGGGCGGGTACTCCGGGCCTGGTCCGACGTCACGGGGTGGGCCGGTCAGTAGCCGCGCCACCAGCGCAGGAAACGCTGCCAGGCTCCCCGGGGGCGGACCGCACCGGCGGCCGGTGCGGTGTCCGGCTCCCCGGCGCCCGCCGGCTCCGGCGCCGCCGGGGGCTCGGGCGACGGCTCGGGGGACGGCTCCGGCCGCTGCCGCGCGGTCGCGGTGCCGACCTCCCAGGCCGGGCGCGCCGGCTGAAGCGGGTGCGGGGTGTGGCTCGGCTTGGATCTCTCGTCCTGCTGCGGCCGCGGGGTGAACCGCACCGGCAGCTCCAGCAGATGGCGGGAGGCGATCGACTCCGTCCAGCGCAGCTCCGCCTCGTCGCAGTCGAGCCCGACGTCCGGCAGCCGGGTCAGCAGCATGTCGACGCCGACGTCTGCGATGGCGCGCCCGACGTCCTGACCGGGGCACTCGTGCGGGCCGCCGCCGAAGGCGAGGTGGGAGCGGTTGCCCTGCATGTCCGCCGTCGGGCCCGGCCGCACCCGGGGATCGACGTTGCCCGGCGCGATGCCCAGCAGCAGCCCGTCGCCCCGGCGGATGCGCCGGCCACCGAGTTCCGTCTCCCGCTTGGCGAAGTAGCCGAAGATGGTGCTGAAGGGCGGCTCGTCCCACAGCGACTGCTCGACCGCCTCCGGCACCGTCATCTGACCGCCGTTGAGCTGGGCCCGGAAGCCGGGCTCGGTCAGGACCCGGCGCACGGTGTTGGCCAGCAGGTTGGCGGTGGCCTCGTAGGTGCCGATGAGCACGACGCGCAGGTGCTGGCCGACCTCCTCGTCGGTCAGGCCCGCCGGCTGGTCGATGAGGTGGCTGGTGAGGTCGTCCTCGGGCCGGGCCCGGCGGCGGGCGGTGAGCCGCAGCAGACAGCCCATGATGTACTCATTGCTGGCGATCGCGGTCCCGGTGCCCTTGAGCATGTCGCGGGCGGCCTGCACGATCCGGTCGTTGTACTCCTCCGGCATGCCGAGGACCTGGCACATCACCGCCATGGGCAGGTGCTCGGTGAACTGGGCGACGAGGTCGGCGCGGCCCGTCTCGCAGAACCGGTTGACCAGGCGCTGGGTGGCCCGGCCGATGTGGCGGCGCAGGGCGCGGAAGTCGATGAACTCCAGGGCGCCCTGGACGGCGCCGCGCAGCCGCTTGAGTTCCTCGCCCTCGGCGTGCGCGCAGATCGGCTGCCAGGCGATGTGCGGCATGAGCGGGTGATCGGGCTTGACGCTGCCGTCCTTGAGCGGCGTCCATATACGGCTGTCCTTGGTGAACTGCGAGGGGGTGGTCACCATGCGCAGGTTCTCGGCGTGGCCGAGGACCACCCACATCGGCACGTCGTCGTGGAGCAGTACGGGCGCCACCGGGCCGTACTGCTCGCGGAGTTGCTCGTAGAGCGCTCTCAGGTCCCGCGCCTCGTGGAGCCGGTGCAGCCCTCCGGGCCCGGTACCGTGCGCGGGGCAGCCGGGGGGCGGGTCGAGGGCGAAGTCGTCCGGACCGGTCGGGGAATGGGGTTCAGGCGTCACAGCGGTCGCTTTCGGAAAACGGAAGAGGTGTGGGTGCGGGACGGGCCGACCGGCGCGGATCAGGTGAACGAGCCCGTCACGGCGAGGGAGTGCAGGAAGCGCACCAGCGTCATCAGCACATCGCGGCTGGAGGCGCGGAGCCGCGCGTCGCACTCGACGATCGGGATCTCCTCGGGCAGGTCGAGCGCGGCGCGCAGCTCCGGGATCGGGTGACGGGGGGCGTCCGGGAAGGAGTTGACGGCGACGACGAAGGGCACGCCGCGCTCCTCCAGGCGGCCCATGACGTCGAAGCTGACCTCCAGCCGACGGGTGTCGGCCAGCACCACCGCGCCGAGCGCGCCCTCGAACAGCCCGTTCCACAGGAACCAGAAGCGCTGCTGGCCGGGGGTGCCGAAGAGGTAGAGCACCAGTTGGTCCGTGATGGTGATGCGCCCGAAGTCCATGGCCACGGTGGTGGCCGTCTTGGACTCGGAGCCGTAGTCGTCGTCGACGCCGATACCGGCCTGGGTCATCGTCTCCTCGGTGGTGAGCGGCCTGATCTCGCTGACCGAGCCCACCATGGTCGTCTTGCCGACCCCGAAACCACCGACGATCACGATCTTCGCCGCGGTCTGGACCGTGTGCGGCAGATGGTCCTCGGTGCGCGGGCCGGGGAGGGTGTCAGAGCCTTTGAAGTCCATGCATCACCGCTTCGAGGAGGGAACGATCGGGGACCGCCCGGCGGACGATCGGCGCGCGGGCCTGCACCAGTCCGGCCGCGAGCAGCTCGGTGATCAGGGCCGTCGTCGCGCTGAACGGCAGGTTGAGGTAGGCCGACAGCTCGGCCACGGACAGCGGGGCGGTGCACAGCCGCACCAGCGCGGCCTGCTCCGGGGCGGCGGACGGCGGCGGCTCGGTGCGCGCCACGATCAGTGTCACCAGGTCGACGGCCGCGCGGGCGCCGTCCTCGCCCGCCCCGGCGACCACGTACAGCCGTTCGGGGTTCTTCTCCTCGCCCTTCCCGGCGGCGGGTTCGGGGGGCGGTGGCGGTTCGTGCCGGGCGGAAAGCCTCTGCCGTCGCGGAGGAGTCATACGGTCTGCCCGCCCCGCCGCGGCGGACTGGTCAGGTGGGCGCCGATGCGAACCACGAGGTCGCGCATGCGGGCGCTCATGAGGCCGGGTTCGGTGCGGATGTCGGCGAGCACCGCGAGATAGGCGTTGGCCCCCGTGGACATGAGGTAGAAGTAGCCGCCGTCGATCTCGATGACGACCAGCTTCATCCGGCCGTCGCTGTTCGGGATCTCCACGGCGACGGCGCTCGCGAGGCTCTGCAGTCCGGCACAGGCCGCGGCGACCCGGTCGGCGGCGTCGGCGTCTCCGCCGTAGCGGGCGATGCGCAGGCCGTCGGCCGAGAGCACCACGATCATCTCGATGCCCGGCACGCTGTCGTCGAGCTCCTTGAGCATCCAGTCGAAGTTGGCTCGCTGCTGGATCACTTGAGGTCCCCCTCGTCGTCGGCCCGGACGTCGGCCTCGGCTCGGGCCGGCTCCTCGATCAGGTGGATATACGCGGTCGGATCCTGTGTGAACGCGGTCGGGTCCGGGCCCGGGTTGTCCTTCTTCAGCCCGTCCCAGAAGGCCTCGACCCACAGGCCCGGTTCGGGATCCTCACTCGTGGGCGCGGGCCCGGGTCCGGACACGGCCCGCACCGTCCCGCCCTCCCGCTCGGCGCGCTCGGCGCGCTCGGCGCGCTCGGCGCGCTCGGCGGCGGCCTGCTCGGCGATGCGCCGGCTCAGCGGGGTCCTGGCCCGGCTGCGGCGCTGCGGCAGGCCGCCCGCCGTCCACTCGGTGACCTCGGGGACCTCGTCGTCCACCAGGGACACCGCGGCGGGGACGCGGGGGCTGGTGGGGCGGCGCCTCTTCGGGGCGCGCTCGGGGCCCGCCAGCGCGTCCTCACCCGGAGCCGGAACGGAGGTGGCGCCGATGCCGTGGGCGAGTCCCGGAGCGGGATCGGTGGTCGTCATGTCGCTGGGCACCACGAGGACCGCGCGAACACCGCCGTACGCGGAGGCCCGCAGGGAGACCTGCATCCTGTGCTTCGCGCACAGGCGTCCTACGACCGCGAGGCCCAGGCGGGGAGTGTCGCTGAGGTCCAGCGGGTCGACCCCGGCCTTGGCCGCCTCGAGCAGCCGCTCGAGTCGGGCGCGGGTCTCCTCGTTCAGGCTGACGCCGCCGTCCTCGATCTCGATGGCGACGCCGGTCTGCACCTCGACGGCCGTGACGTGCACCTTGGTCTGCGGCGGCGAGTAGCGGGTGGCGTTGTCGAGGAGTTCGGCCGCGGCGTGGATGACGGGCTCGACGTCGATGCCCTTGATGTTGACCTTGGCGATGGAGTGCAGCTCGATGCGCCGGTACTCCAGGATCCGGGACATGGCGCCGCGCAGCACGCTGTAGAGCGTGACCGGGTTGGGCCACTGGCGGCCGGGGCGACCGCCCCCGATGACGGAGACGGAGTCGGCCAGGCGGCCGATCAGCGCGGTACCGTGGTCGATGCGCAGCAGGTCGTCGAAGACCTCGGGGCTGCGGCCGTGGTCCTCCTCCATCTCCCTCAGTTCCCTGGCCTGTTGGTGCACGATCGCCTGGACGCGCCGGGCGATGCTGACGAAGGCTCGCTGGCTGGAGTCGCGGATGTTCTCCTCGTCGTCCACGATCTTGAGGATCATGCGCACCACCGCGCGCTGCGACTCGGGGATCGCACGCCACTCGGGGTGGCCGTCGACGACGCCGCGCATCACCTCGGCAGGTGTGTGGCTGCCGCGCAGGTGGTCGATGGCGGCGGGGAGGATGTCCGAGGCGAGGCGGTGGATCTCCCGGTCGTGGGCGGCCAGGCGCCCCTCCAGGTCCGCGGTGCGCCGGACGTGCTCCGCGCGCTGGTCCCGGATGATGCGTCCGCGGCGCACCGCTTCGGCGCCCGTGGTGAGCACCAGCAGGGTGGCGACGGCGCCGCAGCAGACGACGGCGAGGCGGGCCGAGTCCGTCACCAGGGCGACGGCGGCCCCGGTGGCCGCCGCCATCACCATGGTGGGCAGCAACAGCACGCGCGCGTAGGGAAGTTCACGGCCACCGGGGGGCGATTGAACACTCACCATGTAAGCCCTCTGAGAAGAATCGGCTGGGTTCGGGCAGCTTCCAGTGGGGGTGTGTCATGAAACCGACGGGAATTTCAGCATGTTTGAGGACGCTTGGGAGCAAGCTCACGAACAACCTCAACTCGCTGCGCCGCGGGCGAGCATAATCCGGTCGGATCATCGCCATGTCATATTCGGCAAGGGCCTGAAACGGGGCGTACGGCAGGAGTACGCTCGAGGCTTTGCGCATCCCGGCTCGATTCGAACACGTACAGTGACGCAGTACGGGCATACGAAAATCACATGGCCCCGGCAACGTCCACCGGGACCATGTGATCGATGTGATCGTCCGACTCGGCCTACCCGACCGAGGAATAGGCCACGACCCCCCGCAGCAGCCCGTCCACCGCCTTGCGCGCGTTCCTGGCCACCGAGGAGCCTTCCACCGGCGCCGCCGCCGAGATCTGGCCCAGCACGTCGATCACCTGCTTGCACCAGCGCACGAAGTCGCCCGCCGGCATCTCCGCCTCGCGCAGCACCTCGTCCAGGCCCTTGCCGGAGGCCCACATGTACGCGGCCCAGGCGAAGCCGAGGTCGGGCTCGCGCTGACCCACCCCCTCGGTCTGGTTGATGCGGAAGTCCTCCTCCAGGGCGTCCAGCCGGCCCCAGATCCGCACCATCTCGCCGAGCGCCGCCTTCGCCTTCCCCGAGGGGAGCTTGGGCGCCATGGCGTCGTCGCCGACCCGCGCCTCGTACACCAACGCCGAGACACAGGCGGCGAGTTCGGCCGGGCTCAGGCCCTCCCAGACACGCTCGCGCAGGCATTCGCTGGCCAGCAGGTCGAGTTCGCCGTACAGCCGGGCGAGCCGCTTGCCGTGCTCGGTGACCTCGTCGCCGCGCAGGTAGTCGAGCTCGGTCAGCAGCGCGACGATCCGGTCGAAGGTGCGCGCGATGGTGTTCGTACGGCCCTCGATGCGGTGCTCCAACTGCTTGGTGTCGCGCATCAGCCGGTGGTACCGCTCGGCCCAACGGGCGTGGTCCTCACGGTCGTCGCACCCGTGGCAGGGGTGGGCGCGGAGCGCGGCGCGCAGCCGGGCGATCTCGCGGTCGTCGGCCGCCTGAGAGCGCCGCTTGCGGTGCCGCTCCGCCGGGATGTGCCCAGCCTTGGTGCGCAGCGCGGAGGCGAGGTCACGGCGGGACTGCGGGGAGCGCGGGTTGAACGACTTCGGGATCCGCATCCGCTCCAGCGGCTCCACGGGCACCGGGAAGTCGATGGCCGCAAGCCGCTTGACCTGGCGCTCGGCCGTCAGCACCAGCGGGCGCGGGCCGTCGTGGTACTCCAGGCCGCGGTGGCCGTTGGAACGGCCCGCGGGCAGGCCCGGGTCCAGCACCAGGGCCAGACCCGCGAACTTCCCGGTGGGGACGTGGATGACGTCGCCCGGCTTGAGCTTCTCCAGGGCGACGGCGGCCTCGGCACGCCGCTGGGCCGTGCCCTGCCGGGCCAGCTCGGTCTCGCGGTCCTTCAGTTCCCGGCGCAGCCGCGCGTACTCGGTGAAGTCGCCGAGGTGGCAGGTCATGGAGGCCTTGTAGCCCTCGAGGCCCTCCTCGTTGCGCTGCACCTGCCGGGAGATCCCGACGACCGACTTGTCCGCCTGGAACTGCGCGAAGGAGGTCTCCAGCAGCTCGCGCGAGCGGTGCCGGCCGAACTGCTCGACCAGGTTGACCGCCATGTTGTACGACGGCTTGAAGCTGGAACGCAGCGGGTAGGTGCGGGTGCCGGCCAGGCCCGCCAGGTGTTCGGGGCTCATGCCGCGCTGCCACAGCACCACCGCGTGGCCCTCGACGTCGATGCCGCGGCGGCCGGCGCGGCCGGTGAGCTGGGTGTACTCGCCAGGGGTGATGTCGGCGTGCTGCTCGCCGTTCCACTTCACGAGCTTTTCCAGCACCACCGAGCGGGCCGGCATGTTGATGCCGAGGGCGAGGGTCTCGGTGGCGAAGACCGCCTTGACCAGACCCTGCACGAACAACTCCTCGACGACCTCCTTGAAGGTCGGCAGCATGCCCGCGTGGTGGGCGGCGATACCGCGCTCCAGGCCCTCCAGCCACTCGTAGTAACCGAGGACGTGCAGGTCCTCGGCCGGGATGGCGGCGGTGCGCTCCTCGACCAGGGCGCGGACCCGCTCCCGCGCCTGCTCGTCGTTGAGTCTCAGGCCCGCGTACAAGCACTGCTGGACGGCGGCCTCGCAGGCGGCACGGCTGAAGATGAAGGTGATCGCGGGCAGCAGGCCCTCGGCGTCGAGGCGCTCGATGACTTCGGGACGGCCCGGGGTCCAGACCCGGGAGCGCTGTCTGCGCTCCCGCTCGCGGTCGGCCTCACGCATCGCGCGGCCGCGCCGGCGGTCCTGCAACGAAGGGCGGCTGGCCTCCAGGCGGGCCATGCGCGTGAGGTCGGGGTTGACGGCCTTCCGGTGGCCCTCGCCCTCCTCGAACAGGTCGTACATCCGGCGCCCGGCCAGCACGTGCTGGAACAGCGGCACGGGCCGGTGCTCGGAGACGATCACCTCGGTGTCCCCGCGGACGGTGTCCAGCCAGTCGCCGAACTCCTCGGCGTTGGACACGGTCGCCGACAGGGACACCAGGGTCACCGACTCGGGCAGATGGATGATCACTTCCTCCCACACGGCGCCGCGGAAGCGATCGGAGAGGTAGTGCACCTCGTCCATGACCACATAGCCGAGGCCGAGCAGGGTCTGGGAGCCGGCGTAGAGCATGTTCCGCAGCACCTCGGTGGTCATCACGACCACCGGGGCCTCGGAGTTGAGGCTGTTGTCGCCGGTCAGGAGGCCGACCTTGCCGCTGCCGTAGCGGCGGCACAGGTCGGCGTACTTCTGGTTCGACAGCGCCTTGATCGGCGTCGTGTAGAAGCACTTCCTGCCCTGCTGGAGGGCGAGGTGGACGGCGAACTCGCCCACGATCGTCTTGCCGGAGCCGGTGGGCGCGGCGACCAGTACGCCCTTGCCCGCCTCGAGCGCCTGGCAGGCCTCGATCTGGAACGGGTCGAGGCCGAAGTCGTACATCTCGCGGAAACCCGCGAGCGCGGTGGCCTGCTCGGCAGCTCGCCTGCGCGCTGCCGTGTACCGCTCGGCCGGTGAGAGGTCCTCTGTCATCGTGCTTTCGAGCGTACCGGGCCGCACCGACAACAGGACGATCATTATCCCGATCGTCCCTGACGTGGAAAAGGCCGGGGGGGGGGGGGGGGGGGGGGGGGCCCCCCGGGGCCCCGGGGGGGGGGCGGAAAGGAACACTAAATCCTGGAAAGGCTCAGTGCCAGGCGAGGGGCCCCGGGGGGGGGGC